>JAYUQE010000379.1:0-9224 GCA_043756905.1 Burkholderiales bacterium
GTTTGCGGGCAGTGCCCTCAGCGCGCACGCAGCGCGCGAGGCACCATGCCGCCACGGCCCAGGCTGCGCGCCAGCGCCTGCGTGGCGGGCGAAGGCGGCAGGCCCAGCACCTCGCGCAGCAGCTCGCTGCAGCGCTGGTAGGCCGCCATGGCATCGGCCTGCTGGTGGCCCTGCTGGTGGCACCTCATGAGCCGGTAGTGCAGCGCCTCGCACAGCGGGTCGGCCTGCACGGCACGTGAATACCACTGCACGGCGCCCGCCCACTGGCCGGCGTCTTCCAGGCTCTGGCCGGCTTGCAGCAGCAGCCGCGTCAGGCCTTGGTGCAGGCGTTCGCGGTACGGCAGCAGCCAGGGGTGGCTGTCTTCGCGCTGCAGGAAGTGGCCTTGATAAAGATGCAACGCAGCCGCCGCCGTGGCCGGGCTGGGTGCACCGGCGTAGCGGCTGCCCAGGCATTCGAATTCCCAGGCATCAACCCAGCACTGCTGGTCATTCAGGCTGAGCTTGGCGTCGCGCACGATCACCGTTTCGCGCCCGCCCAACAAGGCGCGCAGCCGGTACACCGTGTTGTCCATCAGGTTATGCGGGTCGTCGCTGGCCTGCTGCGGCCACACCGCCAGGGCCAGTTGCTCTGCACACACGCCGCGCCCGCCCAGGGCGATCAGGGCTTGCAGCAATTCCAGCGGTTTGCGCGGCGTCTTGGCCGCAAAACGCAACGGCTGCCCGCCCTTCACCACGGCAAAGCGCCCCAAGGTGAACACCGCAACTGGCTTATCCGCATCCATCATCGAAGCACCGTTTTGGCCCGGCCAACACTCTGGCCCAACGGCCAGCTTGCACCCCAGACGCGGCCATGTCTAGTGCGACACTGGGGGGAAGAGGAGACACCCCCACTGTGCCAAATCGCCCCATCACCGTTGACGACCTGTGGCGCCTCACCCGCCTGGGTACGCCTTCACTCAGCCCCGACGGTGCCCAGGCCGTGTGCAGCGCCAGCAGTTTTTCCATGGCCGAGAACACGTCGCGCAGCAGCCTGTGGTTGTTGTCCACGCTGGGCGGCGCACCACGCGAACTCACCCATTGCGGCGACAAAGACGGCCAGCCGCGCTTCAGCCCGCGCGGTGACGCCGTGGCCTTCACCGCCAAGCGCGAGCAACAAGGCAGCAAGGACAGCGCGACCCAGCTCTACCTCATCGCCCCCGATGGCGGCGAAGCCCGCCGCGTGGGCCAGGTGCCCAGCGGCGTGAGCGGCATACGCTGGTTTCCCGATGGCAAACGCATCGCCTTCATTTCCTGGGTCTGGCCCGAACTCAAAGGCAACGCCGCACAGGCAAAGGCGCACAAGGCCTTCAAGGCGCGCAAGGAAAGCGGCTACGCCACCAGTGAGGCGCAGTTCCGGCATTGGGATCACAACCTGCCCATGGGCCGGGTGGCGCATTTGTTTGTGATGAACCTGGGTACAGGCCGCTACCGCGATGTGTTTGAAGGCAGCGGCTACGAGCTGACCCGCGCCGACCCCGATGCGAACAGCTACGACATCTCGCCCGACGGCCGGCGCATCGCGTTCGCCTTCGACCCCGCTGAGCACAAGCGCAGCGATGGCCGCTTTGCGCTGGGCGAGTTGAACCTGAAGACGGGCAAGGTCGATGTATGGGTGCGTGATGCGCAATGGGATGCCTGTGGGCCGCGCTACAGCGGCGATGGCCAACGCATCGCCTTCATCGCCAGCCACCAGGGTCTGAAGCACACCATGCCGGCGCAGTTGTGCCTGTGGCAACGCGCTCAACGCGGCTTTCAGGTACTGAGCGCCGAATGGGACCATGAAATTAACGCCCCTTTGCATTGGGAAGACGATGGCCAGTCCCTGCTGTTCACCGCCGAGCAGCATGGCCGCACCCACCTGTGGCGCTTCGACCTGGCCGACCAGCGCGCCGAAGTCGTGGTGCGCGGCGGCACCGTGCAGGGCTTTGACAAGACCGCGGGCACTTTGGTGACACTGGCCGACGCGGCCAGCCACCCGGCGCGCATCCACGCCCAGTTGCCCGGGCGTGCGGCCACGCGCATCGAAGCCTTCAATGACGATGTCCTGCGCAAGCTGGCGTTAGGCCGGGTTGAAGAGCGCTGGTTCAAGGGCGCGCAGGGTGACAAGGTGCAGATGTGGCTCTTCTACCCACCTGGCTTTGACGACAAGAAGAACGCGAGGAAGACCTACCCGCTGCTGCAAAACATCCACGGCGGCCCGCACACCGGGCCCGGTGACGGCTGGCACTACCGCTGGAACAACCCGCTCTTCGCCGCCGCGGGCTACGTGGTGGCCTGCGTCAACTACCACGGCTCATCGGGCTTCGGCTATGCCTTCCTCGACAGCATCACCCAGCGCTGGGGCGAGCTTGAACTGCAAGACGTGGAAGCCGCCACCACCGCGTTGCTGAAGGAGCCGTGGGCCGACGCCAGGCGCGTCTTCGCCGCCGGCGGCAGCTACGGCGGCTACATGGTGGCGTGGATGAACGGCCACCTGAAGACCGGCCGCTACCAGGCCTATGTGTGCCACGCCGGCTGCTTCGACTGGACGGGAATGTTCGCTGACGACGCCTGCGAATGGCATGCCAAGGAACTGGGCGCCTGGTACTGGGACGACCTGGCCAAGGTGCAGGCGCAAAGCCCGCACACGCATGCCGCCAAAATGAACACGCCCACGCTGGTGGTGCACGGCGCGCTCGACTACCGCGTGCCCGATGCGCAGGGCCTGGCCTACTACAACACGCTGAAGGCGCGCGGCGTGGCTGCGCGGCTGCTGTGGTTTGGCGATGAGAACCACTGGATCGTGAAGCCGCGCAACAGCCAGCAGTGGTACGGTGAGTTCCTGGCCTGGCTCAAGCGGCACGACCCGCCGGGGCCGCGGCGGCTCGCCGCATCAATACAAACAGGGAGAAGGTCCAATGCAGCCACCCAGCGCTGAGCCGGCGCCCGCTTTGCCGCCCAGCACGGGTGACGCCGCGCCGGTGGCACGAACGCTAACGGTTGAATTCACCGGCTCTGGCAGCGAGTACTTTCGCATCTGGGCGGTGAACCTGCTGTTGATGGTCGTCACGCTGGGCATCTATTACCCGTTCGCCAAGCTGCGCCGCCTGCGCTACTTCCATGGCAACACCCTGGTCGGTGGGCAACCCCTGGCCTTTCACGGCAACCCCTGGGCCATGTTGCGTGGCTATGCGCTGGTGCTGGCGCTGTTCGCGGCTTACGGCCTGGCGGGCAACGTCTCGCCGTGGGCGGGCTTGCTGGCGCTGGCCTTGATCGCGGCGGTGTGGCCGGCGCTGCACCGCGCGGCCATGCAGTTCCGGCTGGCCAACACCAGTTGGCGCGGCATCCGGCTGCGCTTTGTGGGCGACCTGCAAGGCGCCTACAACGCCTTTGCGCCGGGCCTGCTGTTGCTGGGGGCGGTGCTGGCCGGCGGCTTGTTCACGGCCGATGACGGTGCCTCGCTGGCGCCCATCTGGTTCAACATCGTGCTGGGCCTGGCGCTGCTCGCCGGCACCGTGCTGTCACCCTATGGCCTGTGGCTCGTCAAGCGCTACCAGCATGGCCACTTTCAGTTCGCCAGCCAGCAAAGCCGCTTCACACCCACGGCGGGGTCGTTCTACCGGCTGTCATTCCAGGCTTCGGCCGTGGCCATGGCCTGTTTCTTCGTCCTGGGCATCGTGTTCGCCATCCTGGGCGGCGCCAGCCTGGGCGGCGCGCGGCCGGACTTCAGCGCGTTCGTCTGGTTGGCACTCGTGATGTTGCCCGTGCTGGCGGCCGTGGCGGTGGTGGCCCACACCTACTACGTGGCGCGCATGCAAGACCTGGTTTGGAACGGCACGCGCAGCACGGCCCTCGCCTTTCGCAGCCGCCTGAAGTTTCGCTCCCTGCTCGGCTTGAATCTGCTCAACTGGTTGCTCATCGTCATCACCCTGGGCCTGTACTGGCCCTTCGCGGCGGTGGCCGCGGCCAGGTTGCGCTTGCAAGCGGTGAGCCTGGTCGTGAGCCCTGAGTTTGAACGCATCTGCGCTGACCCGGGTGGCGCCATGAGCGACGCCGCCGGCGACGCCGCGGGCGACATCTTCGGCATCGACTTCGGCTTGTGAACCCCCCGCTGCCGGCCCTGTACTTCGACGGCCGCAGCCCGCAGCCGCAAGCCGTGCAACTGCGGCTGCAAGACGGCCTGCTGTGCATTGAAGGTGATACCGGCACGCGCGCCGTGCCAACGAATGAGATCACCTGGCCCGAGCGCCAGCGCCATGGTTTGCGGGTGGCGCAACTGCATGGCGGCGGCAGCCTGCAATGCAGCGACGCCGCGGCGTGGGACGCCCTGGCCACTGCGGCCGGCCGCGTTGAAAGCCCGGTGGTGCAAGCCCAGCAAAGCTGGCGCGGCACCGTGCTGGCCTGCGTGCTGCTCATCGGCTTGGCCATGGCCGGCACGCTGTGGGGCGTGCCCCTTGCGGCGCGTGCCGTGGTGGCGCTGGTGCCAGCCAGCGCTGAGGCGGCCATGGGCGAAGCGGTCTACCGCTCGCTCCAGGCGCAGTGGCTCAAACCCAGCACCTTGCCCGCCGCGCGGCAGCAGGCGTTGCGCGAAGCCTTCGCCCAGGCCCTGGCCCGCGCCGCCACGCCGCACGAGCCGGCGCCGTTGATCAGCCTGCACTTCCACGCCGCGCCGGGCATGGGCCCGAACGCGTTGGCCCTGCCCGGCGGCACCGTCTTGCTCACCGACGAACTGGTGGCACTGGCCCAAGGGCGCGACGACATGTTGCTCGGCGTGCTGGCGCACGAAGCCGGCCATGTGCAAGCACGCCATGGTCTGCGCATGGTGGTGCAAGCCACGTTGATCGGGGCCATCACCAGCCTGGCCTGGGGCGACTTCAGCACGCTGCTGGCCGCCGCGCCGGCAGTGCTCGGGCAATTGGCCTATTCGCGCGACTTTGAGCGGCAGGCCGATGCCCAGGCCCTGCGCGTGCTGCGCGCCAACCGGCTTGACGGCAGCGCGATGGTTGAGTTCTTTGATCGCATCGAGGCCTGGGAACGAGGCAAGGGCGGCGGCACGGGCGGCAGCAAGGGCGGCGGCGACGCCCCGGCGCTGTTGTCGTCGCACCCCCTGAACGACGAGCGCCGCGCGTTTTTTGGCGGCAAGCCGGCGCCGAGTGGCCTGTGACGTTGAAATGGGAGTCGAGGGACGTGCGAGACGCGACGCAATGCAAGGCGCGAAGCGCAGCAATGCCTACCGGCATTGCGAGCATTCGCAACGCCGCAGTGCGCCGCGTATCGCGCGGACAGCGACTTCCGATTTCAGCGTTGCAGGCCACTAACCCATGACTTCAGCCGCAACCTTGCTGCGCGAGGTGCGCGCTTGCACCTTGTGCGCCGCCCACTTGCCGCTGGGCCCGCGGCCGGTGTTCCAGTTGCACCCGCGCGCGCGCATCCTCATTGCCGCGCAGGCGCCGGGCAAGCGCGTGCATGAAACCGGTGTTCCGTTCAACGACCCCAGCGGCGAGCGCTTGCGCACCTGGCTGGGTGTGGGGCGCGAGACCTTTTACGACCCGCAGCAGATCGCCCTGCTGCCCATGGGCTTTTGTTTCCCAGGCACCGGCAAGTCGGGCGACTTGCCGCCGCGGCCCGAATGCGCGCCGGCCTGGCGCGCGCCGTTGCTGGCACTGTTGAAGAACGTGCAGCTCACGCTGGTGATCGGCCAGTACGCCATGGCCTATCACCTGCAACCACCCTGCGGCAACCTCACTCAAACCGTGGCCGCCTGGCGCGAACTCGGCCCCGCTCTCATCCCCCTGCCCCACCCCAGCCCGCGCAACAACCGCTGGCTCAAGCGCAACCCCTGGTTCGAGCAAGAGTTGCTGCCCGTGTTGCGCGAACGTGTTGCGGCAGCCCTGGCCGGCTGAGCACAAGCCCGCGCGCTATGCTTCGCTCATGCTGATCGACTTTTTCTACACCCTGCGCGCGGCCAAGCTCAAGGTCTCGGTCAAGGAATACCTCACCTTGCTCGAGGCGCTGAAGGCCGGCGTCATCAGCGAATCGGTGGACGATTTCTATTACCTTGCGCGCATCACGCTGGTCAAGGACGAAGCCCACTTCGACAAGTTCGACCGCGCCTTCGCCGCCTACTTCAAAGGCGTTGAGCTGCTCACCGACTTCACGCAAGACATTCCACTGGAATGGCTGCGCAAGGTGCTGGAACTTGAACTCAGCGCTGAAGACAAGGCCAAGATCGAGAAGATGGGCTGGGACGAACTGATGGCCACGCTGAAGAAGCGGCTAGAGGAACAGAAAGAACGCCACCAGGGTGGCAGCAAGATGATCGGCACCGGCGGCACCAGCCCGTTCGGCGCCTATGGCGTGAACCCGCAAGGCATTCGCATCGGGCAAGACAAGGGCCGCAACAAGAGCGCGGTGAAGGTCTGGGATCAGCGCGCCTACAAGGATTACGACGACAACCTTGAACTCGGCACGCGCAACATCAAGGTGGCGCTGCGCCGGCTGCGCCGCTTTGCGCGCGAAGGCAATGAGCTCGAACTCGACCTGGACGACACCATTCACTGCACCGCGGCCAATGCCGGCATGCTCGACATCAAGATGGTGCCCGAGCGCCACAACAAGGTGAAAGTGCTGCTGCTGATGGACGTGGGCGGCACCATGGACGAGCACATTCACCGCGTGGAGGAACTTTTTTCCGCCACCAAGACCGAATTCAAGCACCTCGAGTTTTATTACTTCCACAACTGCGTTTATGACTTCATGTGGAAGAACAACCGGCGCCGCTTCAGCGAGAAGTTTTCAACCTGGGACGTGATCCGCAAGTACAACAAAGACTACAAGCTGATCTTCGTGGGCGACGCCACCATGAGCCCATATGAAATCCTGCAACCCGGCGGCAGCGTCGAATACAACAACGAAGAACCGGGCGCCGAGTGGCTTCAACGGTTAACCCACGCCTTCCCCAAGTACGCCTGGATCAACCCCGAGCCGCAAGGGGTGTGGCAGTACCGGCAAAGCATCGCCGTCATCCAGCAGATGATGAACCAGCGCATGTTCCCGCTGTCGCTGGCCGGGCTGGAAGGGGCGATGCGCTTGCTCAGCAAATGACGCCAGCGCGCGCCGGCGCACCGGCGCTGGTGAGGGCGCTGGTGAGGGCGCTGGTGTGGGTGCTGGTGTTGGGGCTGGCGCAGCTGCTGGCCGCTTGTGCAGCACTGCCCTGGAACGCCAAGCCTGAAGCGCCCGCTGCCGCCGTGGCGGCAGCTTCCGCGCCTGCTACCACCAGCGCCACCAGCGCCACCAGCGCGGCCGGCGCCACAGATATCGCCGGCGCGCCGCTGGTTGACATCGACGCCCCGCCCGCCATGGCTGCGCTGCTGCGCCGCCACCTCGACCTGGTGCGCCTGGGCACCCTGGCCGGCTCGAACCGTGATGCCGAGCCGGTGAGCCGGGTCGAATGGGCACGCCTGATTGCCGCCACGCCCGAACAGGCCCGCGAGCTGCTGCAAACCGAGGGCTACTTCGACGCCCAGGCCAGCGTCACCACCCTGAGCGAGCAGCCGCTGCACCTGCGCGTGAATGTGAGCCCCGGGCCGCTGACGCGGGTGGCGGCGTTCAAGCTCGAATTCGAGGGCGAGATCAAACAACTGCTTGCAGCCGACAACGCCGCCGCCCTGGCGCTGCGCGCGCAGCTCAACCAGGAATGGCCGCTCAAACCCGGCGCGCCGTTTCGCAACCTGGCCTGGGCCGACGCCAAGGCCGCCGCGTTGGCGCGCATCCGCGCCGCGGGCTATGCCACGGCCACCTGGCAAGACACGGCAGCGCAAGTCGACGCCCCCACGCAAGCCGCCCGACTGCGTTTAGTGGTGGCCAGCGGCCCGCTGTTTCGCAGCGGCGAGCTGCTCATCACCGGCCTGAAGCAGCATGATTCCGCCATGGTGCGCAGCCTGGCCGGCTTTGCCCCCGGCACGGCGGTGACGGAGACCTTGCTGCTCGACTATCAAGAACGCCTGCAGCGCAGCGGCCTGTTCGACCAGGTCAGCGTCAGCCTGGAGCCCGACCCGCAGGCGGCGGCCGCCGCGCCCGTCAAGATCAATGTCAGCGAGCGCTTGTTGCAGCAAGCCACGCTGGCGCTGGGCTATTCGGCCAACACCGGCGCACGCGCCACGGTGGAACATGTGCACCGGCGCGTCTTCGGCCATGCCTTGAGCGCGCGCAACAAGCTCGAATGGGGCGTTAACCGCCAGGCCTGGGACGGCGAGCTCAGCACCCACCCCGGCGCCAACCTGGAGCGCAAGCTGCTGGGCGTGGCCATCGAGCGGCTGAGGGGCGACACCGACGTGGTGCTGTCGCAAAAGCTGCGCCTGGGCCTGACGCAAGACACGCGGCGCATCGAGCGGCTGTATTTCGCTGAACTCGAACGTTCGCTGCGCCACACAGAAACCAGCCGCAGCGAAGCGCTGGCCGTTAGCGGCAACTTCCACGGCATCTGGCGCGACCTGGATAACGCCGTGCTGCCCACCCGCGGCCTCACGCTGGCGCTGCAAGGCGCGTTGGGCCAATCGCGCAGCAGCACCGACGGCAGCGGCCCGTTTGCCCGCACCTACGCCAGGCTGACCGGCTACCTGCCCCTGCGCGGCGGCCTGTATGGCCAGGCGCGGGTCGAGCTGGGCCAGGTCTTCGTGCGCAGCGGCGTGTTCGTGCCCGACAGCCAGCGCTTTCGCGCCGGGGGTGACGATTCCGTGCGCGGCTACGCCTGGCGCAGCCTGGGCCCGGTGGTGGCCGGCGGCGTGAGCAGCGGCGACGCCTTGTTCACCACCAGCCTCGAACTGGCTCGCCCGATCAGCCCCGCCTACCCGTCGCTGTGGGGCGCAGTGTTCATTGACGCCGGCGGCGCCGCCAACAACTTTGCCAGCCTGCGCGCGGCCACCGGTGTGGGCGCCGGCGTGCGCTGGCGCAGCCCGGTGGGCCCGCTGCGGGTGGACATGGCCTGGGCCGATGAGCTCAAGCGCTGGCGGCTGCACTTCAGCGTGGGCATCGCCTTGTGAGCGCCCCAATGCCGGACGATGGCGCCCCCGTGCCGCGCCGTGGCCGCGCCCGCATCAAGCGCGCGGCCTGGTGGTTCAGCGCGTTCACGTTGGCGCTGGTGTTGGCCCTGGCCGGCAGCGCGGCCTGGTTGCTCGGACGCTCGGCCGGCAATGAATGGCTGTTCA
>JAYUQE010000380.1:0-9213 GCA_043756905.1 Burkholderiales bacterium
GACACGTTCCTGGTCGACGGGCCGGCGTTGCAACAGTCGCGTATGCAATTGCAGATCGAAAGCGAACTGCTTGACGCGATTGCGCCGAACGCGGCATGAGCTTGGCTCAGATCAGCGTCGAGCAGGCCCTGGCCACGCGCTTTGATGCGGTGATCGACGCGCGCTCGCCGGCCGAGTTCGCCGAAGACCATTTGACCGGCGCCGTCAACTGGCCCACGCTCGATGATGAACAACGGCGCGTCGTCGGCACGCTTTACAAGCAGGTCGATGCCCTGGCAGCGCGCAAGCTGGGGGCGGCCATGGCCGGGCGCAATCTCGCGGCCCACGTGGAGGCCTTCGTGCACGACAAGCCGCGCGATTGGCGGCCCCTGGTGTACTGCTGGCGCGGCGGCCAGCGCTCGGGCAGCCTGGCCTGGTTCCTGTCGCAGATCGGCTTTCGCACCTGCCAGCTCAGCGGCGGCTACAAAGCCTGGCGGGCTAACGTTAGAACCGACTTGCTCACGCTGCCGCGGCAATTCAGCTTCCATGTGCTGTGCGGGCGCACCGGCAGCGGCAAGACGCGGTTGCTGCAGGCGCTGCGCCTTGAAGGCGCGCAGGTGCTGGATCTGGAAGCCCTGGCCTGCCACCGCGGCTCGGTGCTGGGCGGCGTGCCGGGCCAGCCGCAGCCCAGCCAAAAGCGCTTTGACACGCTGCTGTGGGAGGCGCTGCGTGGTTTTGATGCGCAGCGCCCGGTGTTCGTGGAAAGCGAGAGCCGCAAGGTCGGCGCGCTGCGCGTGCCCGAGGCGTTGATCGAGCACATGCGCGCCCACGGCCTGTGCCTGCGCATCGAGATGGGGGACGCCGCGCGGCTGGACTTGTTGATGGCTGAGTACGACTTTTTCGCCCAGCAGGTGGACGTGTTCAACCAGGCGCTGGAAGGCTTGGTCGAGCCGCGTGGCCGCGAACAGGTGGCGCGTTGGCGCGCCCAGGCGCAAGCCGGACAGTGGCGCGAATTGTTCGGCGACTTGATGACGCAGCACTACGACCCGCTGTACCAGCGCTCGCTGGCGCGCAGCTTTGCGCAGCTTGAATCGGCCCAGGTCGTTGAGCTGGCAGATGGCGGCGAGGCCGCGTTGCACGCCGCGGCGCGGCAGTTGGTGGCGGTGGCTTGAGGACAACCGGCCGCCATCAGGACGGCCAATCGTCCAGCGCCTGGCCGCCTGCATGCGGCCAGGCGTGCGCTAGGCACAAAACAGGCCGCAGGGCCTGTTTTGTGTCCGAGCGCACTACCCCATGTGCATGCCGCCGTTGCAGCTGAAGTCGGCGCCGGTGGAAAAGCCCGAGTCTTCGCTGGCCAGCCAGGCCACGATTGAGCCGATCTCTTCGGGCTTGCCCAGGCGCTTGACGGGGATGGTGGCCACGATCTTTTCCAGCACTTCGGGCTTGATGGCACGAACCATGTCGGTGCCGATGTAGCCCGGGCTCACGGTGTTCACCGTCACGCCCTTGCCCGCCACTTCCTGCGCCAGGGCCATGGTGAAGCCGTGCATGCCGGCCTTGGCGGCCGAATAGTTGGTCTGCCCGGCCTGGCCCTTTTCACCGTTGACCGAACTGATTTGCACGATGCGGCCCCAGCCCTTTTCAACCATGCCCGGCACCACTTGCTTGGTGACGTAGAACATGCTGTTCAGGTTGGTGTCGATCACCGCCTTCCAGTCGTCGGGGCTCATCTTCAGGAACATACGGTCGCGCGTGATGCCGGCGTTGTTCACCAGCACGTCGATCGAGCCGTGCTCGGCCACGGCCTTGGTGAAGGCGTCGACCGTGCTTTGCCAATCGGCCACATTGCCCACCGAGGCGTGGAAGGTGTAGCCCAGGGCCGTTTGTTCATCGAGCCACTTGGTGAAGTCGCGGCTCGGGCCGCAGCCGGCAATGACCTTGAAGCCTTCCTTGTGCAGGCGCTGGCAAATGGCGGTGCCGATGCCACCCATGCCGCCCGTGACGTACGCTAGTTTCTGTGCCATGTTCTCGTCTCCATTGGTTGCGAAAGGCTCGCCTTGCAAGGGTGGCTTCACCGGCCGCTGCCGTCAAGCCTGCCGCAGCAGCAAGGCGAGAAAATCTTCAGGCCGCCTGCTTCACATAGCGGCCGGGCGCCGCCTCGATGGCAGGGAAACGGCGGCTGCCGGGTGCCTTGGGAGCGGCGATCTGTTTGCCCCCATGGCCCTCCAGCCAGCCCGCCCAATCGGGCCACCAACTGCCGGCCACCGCCTTGGCGCCGGCCATCCAGTCACTGGCGGCCGCTGGCAACTTGTCTTGCGCCCAGTAATTGCGCTTGTTACTGGTGGGCGGGTTGATCACGCCGGCAATGTGGCCCGACGCACCCAGCACGAAGCGCTTCTTGCCAGTCAAGATTTGCGTCGTGCCATAGGCCGCCTGCCACGGCACGATGTGGTCGTCGCGCGAGGCATACACATACACCGGCGCCTTGATCTTGCCCAGATCGAGCTTTTCACCGCACACCGTGAGCTTGCCGGGAACCTTCAACTCATTCTGCAAGTAGGTGTGGCGCAGGTACCAGCAGTACATCGGGCCAGGCAGGTTGGTGGAGTCACCGTTCCAGTACAGCAGGTCGAACGCCGGTGGCGCCTCGCCCTTGAGGTAGTTGCTGACCACGTAGTTCCACACCAGGTCGTTCGGGCGCAGCATGCTGAAGGTGCTGGCCAGCTCCTTGCCCTTGAGCAGCTTGGGGCCACCGGCCGCGGCCTCGCCCAACGTGGATTCGCGCAACTTCACCGAGCCTTCGTCGATGAAGACATCGAGCACACCGGTGTCGCTGAAATCGAGCAAGGTGGTCAGCAGCGTGAGCGAATGCGCCGGCTGCTCGCCGCGCGCGGCCAGCACGGCCAACGCGGTGCTGAGAATGGTGCCGCCGACGCAAAAGCCCAGCGTGTTGATCGTGGCACTGCCAGTGAGCTCTTGCACCACGTTGACGGCCCGGATGGCACCGTGTTCGATGTAGTCGTCCCAGGTGCGGTTGGCCAGCGATTCATCCACATTGCGCCAGCTCACCACGAACAGGCGGTGGCCTTGTTCGACGGTGTAGCGGATCAGCGAGTTGTTGGGCTGCAAGTCCATGATGTAGAACTTGTTGATGCACGGCGGCACGAACAGCATCGGCCGCTCGTAGACCTTGGCCCCCAGCGGCTTGTATTCGATCAGCTGCAGCAACTCGTTTTCGAACACCACTGTGCCTTCGGTGGTGGCCACGTTGCGGCCCACCTCAAAGGCGGTTTCATCGGTCTGTGAGACATGGCCCTTGCGCACATCTTGCATCAGCAGTTGCAAGCCCTGGCTCAGGCTGTGGCCGTTGGTGGCCAGGGCCTTCTGCTGCGCCTCGGGGTTCAGCGCCAGGAAGTTGCTGGGGCTGGCAGCGTCAACGAATTGCTGCACGGCAAACTGCAAGCGCGCCTTGGTCTTGGCGTCGCCCTCCACCGCTTCAGCCAACTGCGCCAGGGTGCCGGCGTTGAGCAAGTACATCTGCGCGGCGTAGCTGGCCGCCGGGTTGGCCGCCCATTCCTTGGCGGCAAAGCGGCGGTCGGCCAGGCCGGTTCTTTCAGCACCACCGGCCAGGCCAAACTGTCCGTTCCACAGGGCAGTGGCGCGGGTCAGGTAATCAGCCTGCACCTGGGCCAGCTTGGCCGGCTCGATGCGCACGCCAGCCAGACCTTGGAACAATTCGGGCAATGCCGGCGGGAAGCCCGTAGCGCCAAGATCGGGCACGAAAGGGTTGGGTGACAGGCTCATGCTTCACATCCTGTAAGGCGAGGCGCCGCAACGGCGAGCGCGCGGCTGGAAGGTTGATGGTTTAGCGCCGGGGCGCCAGCGTAGCCACGTTGTAGGGCTTGAATCTTACCCCAAGGTGACATTGTTTTCCTTATACCGAAAACGTATTCCGTTATATGGAACAACGCCGCCGGCGATGCTTGGGCGTTGCAAGCCTGCCTGCATGTCCGTCCGCACGCCGTGCGCGACCCGGGGTTCGCATCAAGTCTGCAACCAAACCGCTGCGGCCATGCGGCCCGATGCACCGTCGCGCCGGTATGAAAAGTAGCTGTCCGGCTGCTCCACCGTGCACGCATCCAGGCTGGCCACGTCGGTCACGCCAGCCTGGCGCAGCACCCGGCGCGCCAAGCCCGGCAGGTCGGCCAACCAGCGCATGGCACCGTCAGCGCGCGGGCACGGAGTGAACAGCGCTGCCAGGTGTTCATCAGTCAGCGGCGCGAAGGCTGCCAGCACATCGGCGCCGACTTCGAATTGACGCGGGCCGATGCAGGCGCCCAGCCAAACCGCCACCTCCACCGGCGCACAGCCCGCGGCCGCGCACACCCGTTCCAGCGAGGCCTGCAACACGCCCGCGGCCAGGCCGCGCCAACCGGCATGCGCAGCGGCCACGGCGCGGCCATTGGCGGCGGCAAACAGCACCGGCAGGCAGTCGGCCACCAGCACGGTGCAGGCCACGCCGGGCTCAGCAGTGAAGGACGCATCGGCCTGCGGCGCCGGCAAGCCCAGGCCGGCGCGGCTGGCTTGCACCACCGTCGCACCGTGCACCTGGCGCAGCCAGAACGGCTGCGCGCCCAGGGCGGCGGCAAAGCGCGCGCGGTTGCTGGCCACGGCGCTGGGCGCGTCGCCACTGCCAAGACCTAAATTCAGGCTAACGAACGGCGGCATGCTGACGCCGCCGTGCCGGGTGCTCATCAAAGCGCCCACCCTCGCAGGCGCCGCCCATTGCGGCTTTATCGCCTGGGCCAGCGGCTCATTCGGCATCGGGGCAGGCTTCGGGGCGTGTCTTGTCAAAGGCCTGCAGCTTCATGCAGGCTTCGTGCACCCGCATCACGTTGGGCACATGGTCAAGCCGGCAATCGAAGCGCTGGGCGTTGAAGATTTGCGGCACCAGGGCGCAATCGGCCAGGGTGGGCGCATCGCCATGGCAATAACGCCCGGGTTGAGCGGCCAGTTGCCGCTCCACCACTTCAAGACCGGTTTCCACCCAATGCCGGTACCAGCGGTTCTTGTCGTCTTCGCTGACCTTGAGGGTGTGCACCAGGTAGCGCAGCACGCGCAGGTTGTTCAGCGGGTGGATCTCGCACGCCACGTCTTGCGCCAAGGCGCGCACGCGGGCCCGGCCCAGCGCATCTGCCGGCAACAGGGGCGGCTGGGGGTGCGTTTCGTCGAGGTATTCGATGATTGCCAGCGACTGGTTGATGGTGTGCTCGCCATCGCGCAGCAGCGGCACCAGGCGCGAGGCCGACACCGCCGTGTACGACTCGTTGAAGTGCTCCTTCCTGGCCAGGTGCACGCTGCGGTAGTCGTAATCCAGCCCCTTCAGGGCCAGGGCAATGCGCACGCGATAAGACGCCGATGAGCGAAAGTAGTTGAACAGTTCCATGCCCATTTTCCTGCACTGCCACCGGGCAGCGCTGCCGCGGTGATCATGCCACGCGCCCCTACACTGCCACCATGCTTGAAGCCCGCCGAATCCGCCATTGCCGCGCCTGCGGCCAGCCCACCGACTACCGCGTGCCCAGCGACGACAACCGGGCGCGCGCCGTGTGCACCGGCTGCGGCGAGGTGCACTACGAAAACCCGCTCAACGTGGTGGGCACGGTGCCGGTGTGGGGCGACCAGGTGCTGCTGTGCCGGCGCAACATCGAGCCCCGATTCGGCAAGTGGACGCTGCCGGCGGGCTTCATGGAACTGGGCGAGACCACAACCGAAGGGGCGCTGCGCGAAACGGTGGAAGAAGCCGGCGCACGCATCGAACTGTTAGGTCTGTTTTCACTGCTCAATGTGGTGCGCGTGGGCCAGGTGCACCTGTTCTACCGCGCTCGGTTGCTGGACACGGCCTTCGAACCCGGGCCCGAAACCATCGAGGCCCAGCTCTTTCACGAGCACGAGATTCCCTGGGACGAGATCGCCTTTCGCACCGTGCGCGAAACGCTGCAGCGCTTTTTCGAAGATCACCGCAATGGCGTCTTCGGCCTGCACGTCAGCGACATCGGTTAACCGGCCGCTGCACCGCCTTCGCTCAAGGCCCGCACGGCCGGGCCGGTGACGCCATCAAAGCCCAGCGCCCACAGCGCGAGCAGGTCTTCGGCGTCGTCCACCCCCGCGGCGATCACCTGCATGCCCATGCTGTGCGCCAGCGTGGCCAGGCTGCGCGCGAATTCACGCACCGCCGGGTTGCTGCCCACACCGCGCACGTACCGGTCGTCGATCTTGATGTAGTCGATGCCCGTCTCGCCCAGGCGCGCCAGCCCTTGCAGCACGGCGCCGGCATGCTCCAGGCCCAGGCGCACGCCGTGCACCCGCCAGGCGCGGTTGGCCTCGCCCAGGCGTTGCGTGTGTTCGGCGGCAAAGCTTTCGTTGACCTCGATGGCCATGACGCGCGCGGCCTGGGGCAGCTCGGCCAGTGCCCGGGCCACATCGGCAATGAAGCCGGGGCCACCCAGGCTGGCACCGGCCACATGGATGCAGCGGCGTTGGCCATCGTGCTGCGCGGCAGCCAGGGCCAGGTGCAGGGCCGCGAGGTCGGCGCGGGCGCTGAGTTGGGCGCGCGCGGCCATCCACAGCCACACGCTGGCCGGCTCGTACGGCCCGCCGGGCAGGAGCTGGATGCGCAACGGGCACTCCACATGCAGCAGCCGCTCGTGCTTGTCGCGCACGGCGTACTGCGCCAGCTCGAAGCATTCGCCGGCCAGGGCCAGCGTGAGTGCTTCGCGCCAGGCCTGTTCGCTCGACAAGGGGCCTGCGGCACCGTCGGTCACGGCCACCTCCACGGCAAACGGGCCCTGGGCATCGGCGCGCTGCAAGGCCGCGTCGGCCAGGGTCAGTGCACCGGCCACGCTGTTGCCGCGCAGTGGGTCGGCCCCGCCGATCACCACCTGCGCCCGGTCGTCCACACCAGCCAGCGCGGCGCGCAAGCCCATCACCAGCGAAGAGGCGGTTTCAGCGGCCAGGCCCGGCGCGGGCAGGAACAGGCCGAAGTCGCTGCCGTTCAGGCGCCCGATCAGCGCGCCGGGGGCGCGCTGCGGATAGGCTTGCAGCACGTCGGCCAGTGCGCTGAGCAGGCGGTCGGTGGTGTCGTGGCCCAGGCGTTCGTTCAGGTCGTTCAGATGGCGCAACCGGATGATGAGCAAGGCGCCGCCGCGCGTGGGCGAATCGCGCAGCGCAGCGTCGACCTGGCTGACGAACTGGCGCCGGTGCGGCAGGCCGGTGACGGGGTCGGTGGTGGCTTGCAGGCGCAGCACCTGCACCTGTTCGGCCTGCGTCTCGAAGGCCAGTTGCAAGCGGCGCACCAGCGAATTCATGCTGCGCGCCAGGCGCCTGAGTTCGGGCACCTGCGGTTCGGGTGCTTGCACGAAGCGGCCCTCTTCCAGCGCTTGCGCCTGCTCGACGGTGGCTTGCAGCGGCCGGCGCCAACTGCGCACCGCCAGCGCGGCCACGCCTGCGGCCAGCACGCCCAGCAGGGCCAGCAGGCCCACCGCGCGCACGCAGCCTGCCCACAGCGAATCCAGCGCCCAGGCGGCCTGCGCGGCCACCTCCAGGCGCCCGACGTTGCGCCAGCCGTCGCTGACCAGGGCCTGGCCGGCATCGGCCTCAATGCTGAAGGCCTGGCTGAACCAGGCCGGCGCTGCACCTGGCTGCGGCGCCACCGCGCGCTCGAACAGCACGGCGCCGCCCGGCGCGAGCAAGCGGATCTGGCGATAGTGGCCGGTGTCGAACTGCGCCAGCGCCACCAGGCGCATCAGTTCGGGCTCACCGCGTTGCTGCGACAGCGCCAGGGCCAGCATGGTGGCGGCGTCGGCATTGCGCACGCGCAACTGGGTTTGCAGCGTCTCGCGGCTGGTCAGCACCAGCGTGGCCAGGCTGCCGAACAGGGACAGCAACAACACTCCCAGCAGCATGAGCCAGACCTGGCGGATCAGTGACATGGTTGACTCCTGCCAAACATCAAAAGAACCCCTCGCCCTGCACCCGGGCCAGGGCATCGCGCCAGCGCGACAGGCGCACCGTGGGGTCGCCCGCACTGGTGCTGCCCACGCCCTGCCACAGCCCTTCGCTGTTGAAACTGAACACCGGCGTCAGGTCGGGCCGCTGCGAAGCGGGGTGGATGTCGTTCATCAGGTTGTCCAGGATCGCCGGTTCGGCATTCGGCGCAGGGTAATACGCCAGCACCATGTGCGCCTGCACTGCCTGCGCATCGAGCCGGGCGCGCACATACACCAGGCGCAGCCGCGCCACCGGCACGCCCATGGCCACCAGGGTGAAGTACTTGGCGATGGCATAGTCCTCGCAGTCGCCCGCGCCGGCTTCCAGCACCTGCAAGGGCGTGGCCCAAAAGTCTTCCTGGCCCCAGACCTCGAGGTCGGTCTTGAAGCGTATACGGCGGTTATAGAACTGGTTCACCTGCGCC
This sequence comes from Burkholderiales bacterium, assembly GCA_043756905.1. Classification (GTDB taxonomy): domain Bacteria; phylum Pseudomonadota; class Gammaproteobacteria; order Burkholderiales; family Burkholderiaceae_C; genus Rubrivivax. The sequence continues at coordinate 8,453 of JAYUQE010000380.1, forward strand.
AGCCGGGCGGCATCGTCCAGCGAGCGGCCCGCCTGGATCATGCCCTGCAGCGCCGGCACGGCCGCGCTGGCCCGCGCGCCCAAACGCTGGGCCGCCTGGGCCATGCGCTCGCCGTCCCAGGCCAGCACCTGCGACAGGCACAGCATGAGCGCCACACCCAGCGCCAGCCAAACCGGGCCGAACACGCTGCGCCCGGCGCAGGCAGGGCCGCGCGACGCCGGGGCGCTGATGGGCAGGGTGGGGCTCAAGGTGGGCAGTGCGGGCTGGGCGGGCAACGCACACCACTGCGCGGGCGGCCCGCCGGGCTGCTGCAATGGGCTTCGTCCAGGCCCCGCACTGACTTGAGCCAGGCCGCGCACGACACCGTGACCGAAGGCGCCGATGCCCGCTTTGCCACCGCCGGCGCAGCGCGCGAATTCACCGGCGCGGCGCGCAAATGCGCCAGCAAGACCCGGCATATCAAACGGCTGCATAGGCGCTGCCCGGTATACTCAAAAGCCGTTGCGACCACGCTTGTGCGAGGGTCCGGCCCGAGGGAACAGCCCCGGCGCTGCCACCCCTTGCATGCACGCCTTCGACCATGCCAAAAACCCATCTGCCCCTGCGCCATTTGATTGCCGGTGCCGCAGCCCTGCTGTTCACCGCCGCTGCCGCGGCGCAAGGAGCCGATGCTCAACTGAGTGCCCTGATGACCGGGCAGCGCTGGAGCGAGGCCTTGACGGTGATCGACGCGAACCTGAAAAAGAACCCCGCCGATGTGC
>JAYUQE010000381.1:0-9212 GCA_043756905.1 Burkholderiales bacterium
CCAGCCGGGCCCGAACGGCACCGCGGTCACGAAGGCTTCGACCTTCGTCGTATCGCCATCCGGCAACTGCGCTTTCGGGGGATCGCTGCGGTAGGTGGCGACGCCCGGATGGATGATCTCCGCATGTGCCTCATAGGTGGTATCGGCGTAAACGAGGCTCGGCGCGGCAATGGCAGACAAGGGCATTGCCGCGCCGAAGGCCAAGGCCAGGGCGAAGACCGGGCCGAAGACATTGGCCAGCGCGGCAGACACCGGCGTGAGGGTGTGGCGGTGCCTGGGCCGGGTGCAATTCATGTCGATTTTCCGGTGCTTCGGATCGTGCGGGTTCGGTGTGAACGCACACGCGGCGCGGCCGGACGGCTCAGGCAGGGCCGTCATGGCGCGGCGTGCGTCAGGCACACGTCGTCCACCGCCACCGGAATGCCGCCGATGCCGAAGCTGGCGATCTCGGCGGCCTTGGCTTGCACCTTCATCGTGCCGCGCCACCAGTTGCTGCCTTGGGCGGCCTGCGCCAGCTTCACCTGGATGCGAACCTTCGCACCACTGTCGGTGACGATGACTTTGTCAGTCAGGCCGTCCAGGCCGCCGGTGATCATCCAGCGCTTGCCGTTGACGATGATGTTGGCGTGGCCGCCGATGGGGTTCTCCGGCCCGCCGCGGCTCTCGCCGACGCGCAGCCGGATCTCGCTCACCGGGTGGCGCGGCTCGATCAGCAGATTGGCCTGGTAGGTGTACAGCTCCGGCGCGTTGCCGCCGGCGTTGGCCGACGAGTTGACCCGCACGTACTGATCGCCCGCCACCGGCACCACGCGCTCGTACGAGTGGATGCGCACGCGCAGGTTTTCGGCCTGCACGATGTCGCCGACAGCGAACGCCTGGCCGACGGTCTGCTGGCCGAAGTCGTAGCAGGTCTCGCCGGCCACGGCAGGGCTCGAACCTAGCGCTGCAGCGGCGATGAGCGAGAAAACGGGAATGAAGCGTTTCATGATGAAGATCCTTGATGTGATGCGGCCGGTGAATTGGGAGGATCGAGGTTGTCGCCGGCCGGCAACCACCCCGAAGGCAGTGCGCCTTGCGATCTCATTGCGCAGCGCTGGCGTCGGGCTGGCGTGCGGCAGCGACCATGACCTCGGCAATCCGGCCGTAGACCTGGCTCCAGGCCTCACGCACGGGTGGCGTGAAGTCCGCGCCGAGCCCCTGGCCCAGGGTTTTCAACAGCGCGGCGCCGACCGCGTGGTAGTGCACTTCGCACACGCCGTAACCCGCGTGCCGCCGCGCCAGGGCCTCGAGCACCGGCACCAGCGCCGGCAGATCGTCGAGCTGGTCGACGGCGGCGCCGATCATCTTCATCAGCCGCTCACCCTGGCTGTGCATGTTGGTCTTGAAGAGCGACTTGAGCTGCGGGTCGGCGGCAAACAGGTTGTCGTAGAAGAGTGCCGCGGCAGTGGGCGCGATGGGTTCGACGCGCCTCCAGCTGGTGCGTACCAGAACGGTGGTCTCGTGATCCATGGTCGGCCTCGGGTGTTGGTGCTGGCGCGGGCAGGGTGGTCGGGAAACGCCACGCCGTTCGTCTCCTTGTTTGCATAGACGCGCTGCGCAGCGCGATCCGGCCGTTGGCATGCAAGTTGAGGGGGCACCCCCCACGAAGCGTGAGTGGCTGGCGCCGCGTGGCCGGATTCAGGCTCTCGCGCCGTCCTTACTTGGCAAGCAAGGGGGCCGATGCAGCCCGCCGACCCGCAGCCGTTCATGCCGAGGAAAACGCGATGGAACTCCTGATCCTGTTGGGTGCCACCCTGGCCTGCGGCGCCGCCGATGCGCTGGGCTTCGTGCACGCCGCCCGCGTCTGGCAGACGGGCCAGTTCGTCTGGCGCGAAGCGCTGTACTCAGCCGCCTGTTTCCAGTTCGGTGTGGCGATGTACTGGCTCGCGCTGCGCACGCTCAGTGCCTGGGGCGTGGTCACGACGGAGGCGCAGACGCTGGTGTGGTTCGCGGCCACGATCATCGGCGTGGCGATCCTGAGCGGCCAGTTCCAGCGCTGGCAGGGGCTGGATCAGACTGTGGCCCTGGGCGTCCTGGCTGGCATCGCGTGGCTCCTGGCGCGCACCGGAAGCCCAGCATGAGCCCGGCAGAGACCCGGCTGTCGGGCTTCGACGCCTGGGACGCCGGCCGCTACCTGACCGACTACTACGCGCAGGTCGAAGACGACGAAGCCGCGACGCTCGACTTCATCACCAGGGCCTGCCGTCGCATCTCGAAGCCTGGCCGAGCGCTCGTGTTCGGTATCGGGCCAACGGTGCACCACCTGTTGCCGCTGGCGCCGCATGCCAGCGAAATTCATGTGGCCGACTTCCTGGAGTCGAACCTCGACCACGTGCGGCGCTGGCTGAAGCGCGACACTCGGGCACACGACTGGCGTGCATTTGGCCGCCACGTGCTCGCCTGCGAAGGCCTGCACGCGCCCACGCCGAGGCAGGTCGACCAGCGCGAGCGGATGGTGCGTTCCCGGGTCACACGTTGTGTGCAAGGCGATGCGGGCCGGGTGTCGCCCTTGGCCACACCAGGCCTTGGGCGCTACGACATCGTGTTGTCGTGCTTTTGCGCCGAGAGTGCGACCGGCGACCGCTCGGTCTGGCGGCGCTACATGCGCAACATCCTGCGTCTGCTGGCACCCGGCGGCCTGTTCATCACCGCGGGCCTGCATCGCTGCCGCGCCTACCACGTTGGGCAGCAGCGTTTCGCGTGCGCCGACATCGACGCGAGTGACCTTGCCGGCGCGCTCTTCGAGTTCGGCGTCGAACCCCGCCACCTTCAGCTTGAGGTGCACAGCGTCGCACTTTGCGAGCACCTCGGCTATGACAGCATCGTGCTGGCGGCGGCGACCGCACCCACGACCGTGGCGTGCACTGCACGCTGCCTCTGCGGTGAAGCCTGATGTGCGGCCGAAGCCAGCCGTGCCGGCCGGCGACACTTGTTTGAAGTTAACCATGATCGATGATTCGCTCATCGTGTCGTTCAAGGAGCTGTGACCATGAAGTGCCCGAACTGTGCCGCAGCAAAGGTGGTGCATGACAACCGTGACTGGCCTTGCGCCTGCAAGGGCGGGGCGGCGCTCCCTGCCTGGTGCGACAGCGCTGCAATTGGAGAGTTGACATGACCGCTTCCGCGCAGGCGCAGACGCAGACGCAGCGCAGACGCAGACGCAGACCCGGGCCCGGGCCCTGCTGGCGCGCACGCGCGGGCTGTTCGACACGGCCGTGCGGCACACGGCCGCACTGTGCAGCGTCGGCGGCAAGCTCGACGCGCAGCGGCTGGACGCACACCAGGGCGTCTGCTACGAACTGGCGTTTGCCGGCGCCGAGCTGCTGGCTGCCGACATCACGCTGGCCGAGGCCGCGGGTGAACTCGACGCCCCACTGGCGCTGGCTTTCACCGCCGAGGCCCTGGTGACGGTGGCCGCGCGGCTGGAGTCGGTCAGCCTGGACATCAACCTCGAAACCCACGAGCTGCATGCACTGACCAGCAGCCGCGAGCTGGCCGCGCTGCGTACGTGCGCTGCCAGCGCCGGCGTGTTGGCGCGCATCGGCCAGGCCGTTGCTGGCGCGCGCCGCGAGATCGGTGCCGTGGTGCTCGACGAGGCCACCACGTTGGCGCGTGACGCGTTCCGCCGCTTCGCCGCCGATATCGTTGCGCCGCTGGCCGAGAAGATCCACCGCCACGACCTGACGGTGCCCGAGGCGCTGCTGCAGCCGATGCGCGAGATGGGCATCTTCGGCCTGGCGATTCCCGAAGCCTTCGGCGGCAGCGCCCGCGGCGGTGGCGGCGACACGCTGCTGATGATCGCGGTCACCGAGGCGCTGTCGGAAGCGTCGCTGGCCGCCGCCGGCAGCTTGATCACGCGACCTGAGATCCTGGCCCGCGCGCTGCTGGCCGGCGGCACGCTGCAGCAGAAGGCGCGCTGGCTGCCGCAGATCGCCCGCGGCGAGCCGCTGTGTGCGATTGCGATCACCGAGCCGGACTTCGGCTCCGACGTGGCCAGCCTGGCGCTGAAGGCACGGCGCGCGCCGGGCGGCTGGCGCCTGAGCGGCGCCAAGACCTGGTGCACCTTCGCGGGCAAGGCCGGGCTGTTGATGGTCGTCGCGCGCACCGACCCCGACCGTGCCGCCGGCCACCGGGGCCTGAGCATTTTCCTGATCGAAAAACCGTCGTACGACGGCCATGAATTCAGCTTCGAGCAGCCCGGCCAAGGCGGCCGGCTGACGGGCCGCGCGATTCCGACGATCGGCTACCGCGGCATGCATTCGTTCGACCTGTCGTTCGACGAGCTGTTCGTGCCCGAGTCCGAAGTCATCGGCGGCGAGGCCGGGTTGGGCAAGGGCTTTTATTTCACGATGGCGGGCACGATGGGCGGGCGCATGCAAACCACGGCGCGCGTCGGGCGTCATGCACGCGGCCTTGAAGGCAGCGGTGCAATACGCGCAGCAGCGCAAGGTCTTCGACGCGCCGCTGATCGACTACCCGCTGACGCAGATCAAGATCGCCCGCATGGCGGCATGCTTTGCGGCCTGCCGGCAACTGGCCTATGCGATCGGGCGGCAGATGGACGCAGGCGGCGGCCGCATGGAAGCCAGCCTCGTCAAGCTGCTGGCCTGCCGCTTGGCCGAATGGGTCACGCGCGAGGCGATGCAGATTCACGGCGGCATGGGCTATGCCGAGGAAACGCCGGCCAGCCGCTACTTCGTCGACGCGCGCGTGCTGTCGATCTTCGAAGGCGCCGAAGAAACACTGGCCTTGAAGGTCGTGGCCAGGAGCTTGCTGGAAGCCGCACTGTGAACCTGTCTCCTGGCTGAATGCGGGTTCCAAAGGGCGTCGTAGCAGTTCTGCAGCACGTTGTTGGGCGGCGCTTGGAGCCACGGGCCCGAAGCAGGTTGGACCGACGCCACCATCGCGGGCCGCACCGTAGAAGCCGAGCCTGGCTCTGACCAATTGATGGAATTTCATCTATCAATTGGGAGTCAGCTGCATGTACGCAGCCGTGGTTGAACCGGGCAAGATCGCCCAGGTTCTGGGTCTTCGCCGAAAGGTCACGTCGGTCGAGCAACTCGAGTAACAGGTCGAGGCGGGCCTGCCCAAGGCCTCGCTCGGCGCCGTGGCGCGCCACGTCTACGGCTCGTCGCCGGATGCGGCGGCCTTGATGCAACGTGTCATCCCGGCGGCCACCTTCCACCGCAGGGAGGAATTGAAGCCGCAGGAAGGCGAGCGGGTTGAACGGCTGGCGCGGGTGATTGCGACCGCCGAGTATGTGTGGGACAGCGCCGACGATGCTCGGGCGTTCCTGTCCACCGGCCACGGCATGCTTGGCGGCAAGCGCCCCATCGAAGTGGCCCTGACGGAACTGGGTGCGCGCCGCGTCGAGAACCTGCTCTGGTCGCTGTTCCATGGCGTCGTCGCCTAAGGCGCGATCCGAAGCGGCTGCCACCAGGCAGGGACAGTCGCAAGCCTGGCAAGCCTGGCAGGCCTGGCGCATTGCCGACCGGCGGGTCGATGTGTTCAGCGCCATCGGCGCCTCGCTGGTGGGCGGCCGGTGGAATTCGCCTGGCCTTGGCGTCATCTATGCCAGCCGGTCCTACGCGGGCGCCATGCTGGAGTGTCTGGCCCACGCGGGTATCGGGCGCATACCCAAGACACACGTGGCGATCGAGATCGTCATCGCGGCTGCCGTGAGCGTCGAGCGGCATGATGAAAGCAGCCTGCCCGCCGAGTGGGACCACGCGGATCTGCGCGCGGCCCGTGCCTTCGGCGATGCCTGGATTCGCGAGCGGCGAACGGCCGTGCTGGTGGTTCCTTCGGTCGTCGCGTGCAGGGAAGGAAACGTGCTGCTGAATTCGCAGCACGCGGATTTCAAGAAGATCGTTGCCGGGAGCCCGGAACCGGTGGTGTGGGATGCGCGGCTGTTCGCGCGGCGGTGAACCTGATCCGGTTCGGCCCGTGGGGAAGGGGACTTGATGAGCCGACGGGGTGCCTGTGCGAACAGCCTCCGGGTCACACCGATCAGCGATTTGAGTAGCGATGAAGCTGCCGTTCGCGGCTGGTTCTTGACGGCCAGGTGGAGTTGCCGCGGCTTGTGCGCGCGGCCAGCGCGATGGCCGTGGCGTCGAGGTTGGCGGCTTCATGCTCGAGGCTGATATCGCCGTCTTCATCGGCGGCCGACGCGCGCCACAGGGCCACGTTCACGGCATACGGCTCGCAGCGCAGGTACTCGCGGCCTTCCACTTGCAGGTGGTTTCCATCAGGCCGCCGACACCGCCCATCAGGGCCAGGGTGTCGCCGCCGTTGATGGGTGCAGCAACTTGGTCAGCCGACATGAACTTGGATTTCATGGTGGGCGGCGCGAGCCTTCAGCGATGCAGATCAAACACCGCCGCGCCGCGCTTGAGCACGCTGCGGGCAATCACGCCACGGTGAATCTCTGAAGTGCCGTCAAAGATGCGGTAGATGCGTGCATCGCGGTAGTAGCGTTCCAGCGACAGTTCCTTGCAAAAACCCATGCCGCCGAAGACCTGCACACCGCGATCCACCACGCGGCCCAGGGTTTCGGCGGCGTAGACCTTCACCATCGCAATCAGGTCGCGGGCGTCTTCGCCGCGGTCGATCATGCTCGCGGCCTGCATCACCATCAGCCGCGCGGCGTTGATTTCGATGGCGCTGTCGGCCAGCATGGCCTGGATCATCTGGAACTCGCCGATGGGCTTGCCGAACTGCTTGCGCTCATTGGCGTAGCCGGCCATCAATTCGAGCACGTGGCTGGCCTTGCCCACGGCGCGGGCGCCCACCTGGGCCAGGCGCACCACGTTCAGTGCGCCCATGGCCAGCTTGAAGCCCTGGCCTTCGCCGCCCAGCAGCGCTGTTGGCTCAAGTGGAACGTTGTCGAAGAACAGTTCCAGGTGCGGCGTGCCACGCAGGCCCATCATCTTCTGGTCTTTGCCCAGGGTGAAACCCGGCAGGCCCTTGTCGACCATGAACATGGAGATTTCTCTCTCGCCTGTCTTGGCCGAGACCAGGAAGAAGTCGCTCCACAACCCGTCGCTGATGAAGTGCTTGCTGCCGTTCAGCACCCAGCCGGTGGCCGTTTTCTTGGCATGGGTCTTGATGCTTTGCGCATCGCTGCCCGCACCGGGCTCGGTGATGGCGATGGCGCAGGTGCGCTCACCGTTAACGCTTGGTTTGAGCCAGCGTTCAACTTGCTCGCCGCGGCATTCGAGCAGCGGCTCGTACAGGTTGCCGAAGGCGCGGCGGATGAGGATGTCACTGGTGTGGCCAAACTGTTCTTCGCACAGGATGCGGTCGAAGGTGGTCAAGGCCCCGCCGCCCAGCGCGGCCGGCATGTTCAGCGCGTACAGGCCCAGGGCCATGGCCTTGCTGTGCAGGGCGCGGGCCTTGGCCTCGGGCAGTTCGCCGTTGGCTTCGATCTCGTCTTCCAGCGGCTTGCACTCCTCGCGGATAAAGCGGCGCACGGTATCGAGCAACATGCGCTGCTCGTCGTTCAGGTGAAGGATCACGACCTCTGTTCAAGCAGGAAATCAAGCAACAGCGCGTGCACCTGGGCGAACATGTCGTTGCCCGTGCTGGTATGCAAGCCGCGCGCGCGGGCTGCGGCAATGAGCGGTGGCATGGCCGGTACCGTGACCACATCGGCCACGAACGCCTGGGCGTCCAGGTGATCGACTTGCACCGGCAGCGGGTCTTCAGCGCGCATGCCCATGGGCGTGGCGTTGCACACCAGGCCAAAGCCGGCGGGGTTGGCGCTGCCCGCGGTGATGGGCACGCTGCCGTACTTGCGCAGCCTGGCCATCAGTGCGTGGCGCCGCGGCTCGTCGGCATCGTGCAAGGCCAGCTCGGCCACCCCGGCATCCACCAGCGCATGGGCAATGGCCGAACCGGCGCCGCCTGCGCCCACGAGCAAGGCGCGCGCGCCGCTGAGCTGCGCGCCGCCGGCGCGCATGGCGGCCACAAAGGCTTCGCCGTCGCACATGTCGGCATGCCAGCCCTGGGCAGCGCGGCGCAACACATTGGCCGCGCCAATGGAGCGTGCGCGCGGTGTGGCGCTGGCGCTCGCCGCCAGGGCGCTGAACTTGTGCGGCACGGTGATCAGCACGCCGCTAACGTTGGGCATGCGCCACATCAGGCTCAGAAATTCGGCCAGGTCGGCGGGCTTCACATGGGCCGGCACGCAGATGGCATCAACACCGCGTTCCTGCAGGCCGGCCGTCACGCCGGCGGGCGACTTCACCTGGTCGATGGGGTCGCCCGCGATGTAGAAAACGCGGGTGGCGCCGCTATAACCGTTCAGCACAACTGACATGCAGCGTCAGCCCGGCCGAAGGCTTACTTCTTGCCCAGCGGCGGCAGCGAATTCGTGACGACTTGCCGGCCGTCCTTCACTTCCACCATGTAGCTTTCGTGGTCAAGGTCGCCGTTGGCATCGAAGCTTACATCCATGATGATGCCGGGGTACTTGCTCTTCTTGATCTCCAGCCCGTGCATCGCTTGCGCCACGGCCTTGCGGTCGAGCTTGCCGGCCTTTTCAATCGCGGCCTTCATGGAATACACACCCATGTAGCCCTTGATGCCGTTGTGGTCCGGAATGTATTTGTAGGCCTGGTAGAACTTGCCCTTGAAGGCCAGCATTTCGGGGCTGGGCGCATCGACGGTGAGGCCCACATGGCCCAGCGTGCCGTTGGCGGCTTCGCCGGCCAGTTCGATCACCTTCTGGCTGATCAGCACCGTTTCACCATAGATGGGTTTGTTCCAGCCCTGCTTGCGCAGTTCGCGCAGGGCGCGCGCGGCTTCTTCCTCGTTGACATAGACGAACACGGCATCCGCATTGCTCTGCTTGGCCTTGAGCACAGGCGCCGAGAAGTCCACCTGCCCTGCTTCGGTGGAGATGTCGGCGACGATCTTGGTGCCGCTGCCTTCGAGCAACCTGGTGATGGCGTCGCGCCCGCCTTTGCCGAAATCGTTGTTCACGTAGACCACGGCGAGGGTCTTGGCCTTGGTGGTGATGTAACGCGCCACTTTGGGGAAACTGGTGGCTTGGCCGAAGCTGGTGCGAAAGATATAGGGGTTGCCCTGGGCTGTGATGCTGGCCGCCTCGCCGCCGGTGAAGTTGGGCACCTGAGCCTTTTGCGATTCGGCCATGCTGACCATGATCGAAC
>JAYUQE010000382.1:0-9189 GCA_043756905.1 Burkholderiales bacterium
AAGCCGACATGCCCGAAAAGGCCTACACCCGCCACAACGAGGTGGATGAGTGGGCGCAAAAGCTCGGCCTGGGCCGGCCGCGTTTTGCCGCGCGCGCGCAGCCGGCGCAAGACCTGTCACACCCGGCCATTGCGGTGAACCTCGATGCCTGCATCCAGTGCACGCGCTGCCTGCGCGCCTGCCGCGACGAGCAGGTGAATGACGTGATCGGCTTGGCCTTTCGCGGTGAACACGCAAGAATCGTGTTCGACATGGACGACGCCCTGGCGGCGTCCACCTGCGTGGCCTGCGGCGAATGCGTGCAGGCCTGCCCCACGGGCGCGCTGATGCCGGCGCGCGACGCGGCGCTCAACGTTCCAGACAAGCAGGTCGAATCGCTCTGCCCCTTCTGCGGCGTCGGTTGCCAGCTCACCTATCACGTCAAGGACGACAAGATTTTCTTCGTCGAAGGCCGCGACGGCCCCGCCAACCAGGGCCGGCTGTGCGTGAAGGGGCGCTATGGCTTCGACTATGCCCACCACCCGCAGCGCCTGACCCAGCCGCTCATCCGCCGCGCCGATGCGCCGCCGAAGCGGGGCGATTTCGTGATGGACCCGACCCGGGTGCTGGACATCTTCCGCGAAGCCACTTGGGAAGAAGCGCTGGCCTTTGCTGGCGGCAAGCTCAAGGCCATCCGCGACACCCATGGCAAGAAGGCGCTGGCCGGCTTCGGCTCGGCCAAGGGCAGCAACGAAGAGGCGTACCTGTTCCAGAAGCTGGTTCGCACCGGCTTTGGCAGCAACAACGTCGACCATTGCACGCGCTTGTGCCATGCCTCTTCGGTGGTGGCCCTGCTCGAAGGCATCGGTTCGGGTGCGGTGAGCAACCCGGTGATGGACGTGACGAAGGCCGAGGTGGTGATCATCATCGGCGCCAACCCCACGGTGAACCACCCGGTGGCGGCCACCTTCATCAAGAACGCGGCCAAGGCCGGCATGAAGCTGATCGTGATGGACCCGCGTCGCAGTGACCTGGCCCGCGTGGCGCACCGCTTCCTGCAGTTCAAGCCCGACACCGATGTGGCGATGCTGAATGCGCTGATGAACGTGATCGTCACCGAAGGCCTGGTTGACGAAGCCTTCATCGCTGCTCGAACCATCGGTTATGACGAGCTGCGCCAGAACGTGGCGGCCTACACGCCCGAGGCCATGGCGCCCATCTGCGGCATCGATGCGCAAACGCTGCGCGAAGTGGCGCGGCTGTATGCCACCAGCAAGGCGTCGATGATCCTGTGGGGCATGGGCATCAGCCAGCATGTGCACGGCACCGACAACGCGCGCTGCCTGATCGCGCTGGCGCTGATGACCGGCCAGATCGGCCGCCCCGGCACCGGGCTGCACCCCCTGCGCGGGCAGAACAATGTGCAAGGCGCGTCAGACGCGGGCCTGATCCCGATGATGCTGCCCGACTACCAGCATGTGAGCCAGCCTGCCGTGCGCGCGCGCTTTGAAGCGGCCTGGAAGCTGGCCCCCGGTACGCTTGATGATCAAGTGGGCCTGACGGTGGTGGAGGTGATGCATGCCATCAAGCACGGCAGCATCAAAGGCATGTACGTGCAGGGCGAAAACCCGGCCATGAGCGACCCCGATGCCAACCATGCACGTGAGTCACTCGCCGCGCTGGAACACCTGGTGGTGCAGGACATCTTCCTGACCGAAACCGCTTACCTGGCCGATGTGATCCTGCCCGCCAGCGCGTTTCCTGAAAAAACCGGCACGTTCACCAACACCGATCGTTTGGTGCAACTCGGCCGCCAGGCCGTGCCGCCACCCGGCGATGCGCGGCAAGACTTGTGGATCATCGAACAGATCGCCAACGCCCTGGGCTGCGGCTGGAACTACGGCCACGTGAGCGAGGTGTTTGACGAGATGCGCCACACCATGCACAGCATCGGCGGCATCACCTGGGAAAGGCTGGAACGCGAACATGCCGTGACCTACCCCTGCGTGAACGAAGGCGACCCGGGCCAAAGCGTGGTCTTCACCGAAGACTTCCCGCGTGAAGGCGGCCGCGCGCGCTTCGTGCCGGCCGACATCATCCCGGCCAACGAGCGGCCCGATGCGCAATACCCCATGGTGCTGATCACCGGGCGCCAGTTGGAGCATTGGCACACCGGCAGCATGACGCGGCGCGCCGCGGTGCTCGACGCCCTGGAGCCCGACCCCACGGCCCTGATCCACCCGCTCGACCTGGCCGCCCTGGGCGCACGGCCTGGTGGCTTGGTGAGCATCGAATCGCGCCGCGGTGCGGTCACGCTGTACGCCCGGGCCGATGACGGCACGCCGCGCGGCGCGGTCTTCGTGCCGTTCTGCTACTACGAGGCGGCGATCAACAAGCTCACCAACGCCGCGCTCGACCCCTTTGCCAAGATTCCTGAATTCAAGTACTGCGCGGTGCGCGTGCGCCCCGGCGGGGTGGCACCGGTGCAGGGCAGTTTTGGCGGCGGGCAGTTGCTGGCGGCCGTGCCGGCCTGAGCTGCACTTCAACGCATGCCAAAGCCCTGTGCGTTCAGGGCTTGTGCATGTTCACGCGGCGCGGCGCGCGCGTATTGCGGTGGCGGTGTGAGCTGTGCGCCCAACTCGGCCGCGGCGCGCCAAGGCCAATGCGGGTTCCACAAGAAGCCACGCGCCAAGGCCACCAGGTCGGCCTGGCCATTGGCCACGATGCTTTCGGCCTGCTGCGGCTCGGTGATCAGGCCCACGCTCATCACCGGCATGTTCAGCGCTCGCTTCACTTGTTCAGCCAGGTGCACCTGATAGCCCGGCTTGAGGGCGATGCGCTGCTGGCCCGAAATGCCGCCCGAGGACACATCGATCCAGTCGCAGCCGCGCGCCTTCAATGCCTGGGCGAAGGCGATGGAGTCGTCAATCGTCCAGCACGGCTGGCCGGTGTGTTCCAGCCAGTCTGTGGCCGAGATGCGAACGCCAAGAGGCTTGTGCGCCGGCCAGGCAGCGCGCACCGCATCGAACACCTGCAAAGGCGCACGCATGCGATTGGCCAGGCTGCCACCGTAAGAGTCATCTCGATGGTTGGAAACGGGCGACAGGAATTCGTGCAGCAAGTAGCCGTGCGCGGCGTGCAACTCCAGGGCATCGAGGCCCAGGCGTGCCGCGCGCTGCGTGGTGGCCACGAAGTCGGCCACCAGCTTGGCGATGTCGGCGTCGGTCATGGCGCGCGGAGCCTGCTCGCTTTCGCGATGCGGCACGGCGCTGGGCGCCAGTGCCTGCCAGCCGCCGTCGGCCCAGGCAATTTGCTGCCCGCCAAGCCAGGGTGCGGCGCTGCTGGCCTTGCGCCCGGCGTGGCCGATCTGCATGCCGATGGCGCCGCGCGCATGCGGGCGAATGGCGTGCAGCACGCGCGCCAAGGCGGCTTCGCAGGCATCGTCATACAACCCCAGGCAGCCTGGCGTGATGCGGCCTTCAGCGCTCACGGCGGTGGCTTCGATGAAGGTCAGCGCCGCGCCGCCTTGCACCATCTGGCCCAGGTGGATCAAATGCCAGTCGGTGGCGCAACCTTGCTCAGCGGAGTATTGGCACATTGGCGAAACGACAATGCGGTTGGCCAACTGCAGGCTGCGCAGGACAAAGGGTTGGAACAGGGCGCTCTGGCTGGGCATGACGGTGTAGTTTCGGTTTTGGGGGTCGGGGCGCCATGCTATCTTCGCCCGCTCTCGCTGCAGTACCGCACAACAACCAACGAGCAACCCCATGAGCTATGACATTGATCTTTCCGGCCGCGTGGCCTTCGTCACCGGTGCCTCCAGCGGCCTGGGTGCGCAGTTCGCGCGCACGCTGTCGCGTGCCGGTGCCGGTGTGGTGCTGGCAGCACGCCGCGTGGAGCGGCTGAAGACGCTGCGCGCCGAGCTGGAGGCCGAAGGCGGCGACGCCCATGTGGTGGAGTTGGACGTGACCGACCGCGACAGCATCAGCTCGGCCGTGGCGCACGCCGAGACCGAAATGGGCACGATCGATATCCTGGTCAACAACTCGGGCGTGGGCGCCTCGCACAAATTGGTGGACGTGACGCCGGACGACTACGACCACATCATGGACACCAATACCCGCGGCGCCTTCTTCGTGGCGCAAGAGGTGGGCAAACGAATGATCGCGCGCTCGCGCGGCGCGGCACCCGGCACCTTCACCGGCGGGCGCATCGTCAACGTGGCATCGATGGCCGCGTTGCGCGTGGTCTCGCAGATCGGCGTGTACGCCATGAGCAAGGCCGCGGTGGTGCACATGACGCGAGCCATGGCGCTGGAGTGGGGGCGTTACGGCATCAATGTGAATGCCCTGTGCCCGGGCTACATCGACACCGAGATCAACCACGAGCACTGGCAAACCGAGGCCGGCAAGAAGCTGGTGAACATGCTGCCGCGCAAGCGCGTGGGCGAGCCGGCCGATCTGGATTCAGCGCTGATGATGTTGTGTGCCAATGAAAGCCGCTTCATCAATGGCGCGGTGATTTCGGCTGACGATGGCTATGGGGTTTGAGGCAGCATGACTTTGCGGGTGCTCTCGCCGCTTGAAGCGCGGGTGCTGGGTGTGCTGGTTGAAAAGCAGCACACCGTGCCTGACAGCTACCCGCTGTCGCTGAATGCGCTGGTGATGGGCTGCAACCAGAAGACGGCGCGCGAGCCGGTACTGAACGCCGGCGACGATGAAGTGCTGGCCACCCTGGACAACCTGCGCGCCTTGAGCCTGGTGTTTGAAGGCAGCAGCGGCCGCGTGCCGCGCTTCGAGCACAACGTGAGCCGCGTGCTGGGCGTGCCGTCGCAGTCGGTGGCACTGCTGGCCACGCTCATGTTGCGTGGGCCGCAGACCTCGGCCGAGTTGCGGCTGCACAGCGAGCGGCTGCACCGCTTTGCCGACATCTCATCGGTCGAAGCGTTCCTGGATGAGCTGGCCACCAAGGAGCCGGCCAGGGTGGTGAAGCTGGCGCGTGCGCCGGGTGCGCGCGAGGCGCGTTGGGCACACCTGCTGTGCGGTGCGGTGGCGCAGGAGTCGTTCGCTTCAGGCGCGGCAGAGCAAGGGGTCAGCCTGTCCGAGCTGGGCGCACTGAAGGCCGAGCTGAACCGCCAGGCGGCTGATCTGGAACGTTTGAATGCGCTGGTGCAGCACATGGCGCGTGAGCTGGGCATTGGCCCGCAACCTTGACCCACCATGCGATTCGACCTGCCCGCCATCAAGAAGCTGGTTCACGAAAGCCTGATCCCGATCCGTTGGGGCGACATGGACGCCATGGGCCATGTCAACAACACCGTGTATTTCCGCTACATGGAAGTGGTGCGGCTCGATTGGTTGCAAAGCATTGGCGCGGTGTCCCACCCGAACGGCGAGTGTCCGGTCATCGTCAACGCCTTTTGCAACTTCACCAAGCAACTGGAATATCCGGGCACGGTGCGGGCCAGGCACTATGTGGCGCAACCCGGGCGGACCAGTTTTGAAACCTACGTCACCTTGGAGCGTGAAGACGAACCCGGCAACGTCTACGCCAGCGGCGGCGCCACCACGGTGTGGGTGGACTTTCCCAAGGGCCGCTCGGTGCCGCTGCCTGATTGGCTGCGCGCGATCATTGAATGAAGCTCAAGCCTTCAACAGTTTGTTCACCAGTTCCGGCGTGCTGGCAGCGCCCACCTTGCGCATCAGCCGCGCGCGGTAAACGTCCACCGTACGCGGGCTGATCAGCAGCCGCTTGCCGATCAACTTGCTCGTCAGCCCCTCGATCAGCAGCGCGGCAATCTCGCGTTCGCGCGGCGTCAAATCGAGCTTCAGAGCGCGCTGCGAAGACAGGTCTTCAAAGGCCCAGATGCCGGCCGCGTGCGGCGTGCGCGGGTCCAGCGCGCGTCCGCTCACGCGGCACCAGAACAGCTCGCCCGCACGCGGCCCGCTCAGCCGCTTCATCACACGCTCGTCTTCGTAGCGGCCGCTGTGGTCCAGGCTGGCGGCAATGCGCGCGCCGGTGCGTTCAAACTCGGCCGGCGTGGGGTACAGCAATTCGAAAGACTGGCCGATGAGCGCTTCAGCTTCGGCGCCAAACATTTCTCTGCACAGGCGGTTTACATCCATCATCAAGCGGTTGCGTGACAACACCAGGCCAATGGGCGCCAGCTCAAAGCCGGTGCGGTAGTCCAGTTCAAGGGCCATTCAGATCAAGGCATAAGTGCTGGTGGCATGCGCGGCCAATTGGCCCGCGGACGTGAACAGCTCCACCTCGCCGTAGACCAGGTTCTTGCCTTGGCGCAGCACCCGGCCCACCACCTTGGCTGGGCCGCTGCCTGCGGGCACCGGCCGCAGGAAGCTGGTTTGCAACTGAACCGTGGTCATCGGCCTGAAGCTGCCGAGCTGGCTGATGACGGCCAGCAGCATGGCCGTGTCGGCCGCGGCCAGCATGGTCTGGCCGCACAGCACGCCGCCGGCATGCACGTGCTTTTCGGCCAAGGGCAGCGCCAGCGTCACTTCACCGGGCGTGGCGGCAATGAGCTGCAAGCCCAGTTCGCGCACCCAGGGCGCGAGCAGGTTGGCCAGGGTGTCGTGCAGGGGGGTAAGGTCAACGCTGGGCGATTCGGTCATGGCACAGGCGCACGCGGCGCGCAGGGTTGGGGTGACAGGTTTGCGGTGAAAGGTGGGATAGTCAATTTTACGTAATGGCTACGTATGCCATTACGTAGTACGCTCGCGCCGCTTCGACCCACCCCGCTGACCCCACAAGGTGTAAACCCATGAACAAGGTCTTTCCCAGTGCCGCGGCTGCCCTGCAAGGGGTGGTCAAGGATGGCCAATTGCTTGCCGTTGGCGGCTTCGGCCTGTGTGGCATACCTGAAGCGTTGATCGCCGCGCTGCGCGACACCGGCGTGAAGAACCTCACCGTCATTTCCAACAATGCCGGCGTTGATGGCTTCGGCCTCGGCCAGTTGCTGGAAACGCGGCAGATCAAGCGCATGATTTCCAGCTACGTGGGCGAGAACAAGGAGTTCGAGCGCCAGTACCTGGCCGGTGAACTCGAACTCGAATTCACCCCGCAAGGCACGTTGGCCGAGAAGCTGCGTGCCGGCGGCGCCGGCATCCCGGCCTTCTTCACCAAGACCGGCGTGGGCACGGTGGTGGCCGAAGGCAAGGAGCTGCGCGAATTCGACGGTGAAACCTATGTCATGGAACGCGCGCTGATGCCCGACGTGGCACTGGTGAAAGCCCATGTGGCCGACAAGTCGGGCAACCTGCGTTTTCGCCTGACAGCGCGCAACTTCAACCCGGCCGTGGCCATGGCCGGCAAGCTGTGCATCGTTGAAGTGGAGCAGGTGGTGGAGGTGGGCGAGCTGGCGCCCGACGACATCCACCTGCCCGGCATTTACGTGCATCGCATCGTGCTCAACAGCAAGCCCGAGAAGCGCATCGAGAAGCGCACCATCACCGAAAAGGCAGGAGTCTGAAATGGCCTGGACCCAAGACCAAATGGCCGCTCGCGCGGCGCATGAGCTGCAAGACGGTTTCTATGTCAACCTGGGCATCGGCCTGCCCACGCTGGTGGCCAACCATGTGCGCAGCGACATCGAGGTGTGGCTGCAAAGCGAGAACGGCATGCTGGGCATCGGCGCCTTCCCGACCGAAGACGAGGTCGATGCCGACCTCATCAACGCCGGCAAGCAGACCGTCACCACCATCAAGGGCAGCAGCATCTTCGGCAGCCACGACAGTTTCGCCATGATCCGCGGCGGCAAGATCAACCTGTCGATCCTGGGCGCCATGCAGGTCAGCGAGAAGGGCGACCTGGCCAACTGGATGATCCCGGGCAAGATGGTCAAGGGCATGGGCGGCGCGATGGACCTGGTGGCCGGCGTGCCGCGCGTGATCGTGTTGATGGAGCATGTGGCGCGGCGCAAGGACGGCGGCTTCGATCTGAAGATCTTGCCGCAGTGCACGTTGCCGCTGACCGGCAAGGCGGTGGTCGATCGTGTCATCACCGACCTGGGCGTGTTCGATGTCGTGCCTGAAGGGCTGAAGCTGGTTGAACTGGCGGCCGGTGTCACGCGCGAAGACGTTCAGGCCAAGACGGGTGTGCCGCTGAAGTAGCCACGCCGGCCCGCGCCGTGTTCTGCCGCCCGGGCCCGCGCTGGCCAAGCCTGCTGGCCGCAGCACTGTTGGGTGCTTGCGCGCAGCCACTGCTTGGCCCAACCGCTGCGCCCGCGCAGCCCGAGGCGGCATCGGGTTGGCAAGACAAGCGCGAGGTCACGGCCAGCCGCTTCATGGTGGCCGCGGCGCACCCGCTGGCCACGCAGGCCGGGTTGCAGATCCTGCAAGCCGGCGGTTCGGCCGTAGACGCTGCCGTGGCGGTGCAGATGGTGCTGGCGCTGGTCGAGCCGCAGTCCAGCGGCATCGGCGGTGGTGCATTCATGCTGCACTGGAATGGCCATCGGGTGCAGGCCTACGACGGCCGCGAGACGGCGCCGGCCGCGGCCACTGAACACCTGTTCCTGCAGGCTGATGGCCGGCCCATGCCTTTTGCCGCGGCAGTGGGCAGTGGCCGCGCCGTGGGCGTGCCCGGCGCGGTGCGAATGCTGGAAGCTGCGCACCAGGCGCATGGCCGCTTGCCGTGGGCCCGGCTGTTCGAGCCCGCCCTGGCGCTGGCGCGCGAGGGCTTTGCGCTCAGCCCGCGGCTGCACGCGATGCTGCGCGCCGAGCCGGGGCTGAAGCAGGATGCGCGCGCCGCGGCGTTGTACTTCGATGCCGGCGGCCAGCCCTGGCCGGTGGGTCACCGCCTGCGCAACCCGGCCCTGGCGCAGGTGCTGGCGGCCTTGGCGGAGCAGGGCAGCGCGGCCTTGCATGAAGGCCCGGTGGCGGCGGACATCATGGCCAGGGTGAGCGGCCAGGCTGGCGCCCCTGGGCCGCTGAGCCTGGCTGACCTGATGGGTTACCGCAGCATCGAGCGCATCGCCCTGTGTACAGATTGGTTGACGATTTATCGCGTCTGCGGCATGCCGCCACCCGCTTCAGGCCACCTGGCGATCATGCAGATCCTGGGCCTGCTGCACCATGCGAAAATCGAGCCCGGTTTGACGGCCGGCGTGCCGGGCGAGGCCTGGCTGCACCGCTACGCCGAAGCCTCGCGCCTGGCCTTTGCCGACCGTGCGCAGTACGTGGCCGACCCGGCATTCGT
>JAYUQE010000383.1:0-9133 GCA_043756905.1 Burkholderiales bacterium
ACAGGTGTAAGTGCCCGTTACCATACGGTGCAAGACGTTTGTAACGATGTACGAATCCACCCTGCCCCCCGGTTCGCCCGACCTGATGCGCGTCAGCGCATTCAAGCGCTATCTTGATGAACTCGAGCGCAACCACGGCTTCAATGCCGCGAGCACGCGCCTGTCCACGCTCAGTCCGTCGCTGGTGCAAGACCTGATGCGCTTCGAGCAAGACGGCGGCCAGAGTGAGGTGCTCGACGTGGTGGCCGCCAGCGTGCGCCACCAGCGCTCGGTGCTGATGCATCTGCAGTGCGGTGACCGCGTCGTGCCGCTGACCCTGTTCCCCGCCGAACAGCAGGCCCATTGCCCGATGGACATGGGCCAGTTCCTGGCCATGCGCCTGGCCGAATTGCAGGTCTTGCAGGTGGAGCCTGCGGTGATGCGCCCGCCTGGCCACCCCGACCGCGCCCGCGTGGGCGAGGCCGCGCATTACGTGGCGCTGAACCCGCTGTTGTGGGAGCTGGCCATGCGCGGCGCGCGCGAAGAACTGTTGCCCGAAATCGCCGGCCAGGCTGCGTACCGCATTGCCGCGAGCATGGACTTGCGCGAACTGACTGCCACCGGCGTGCTGGCCGCAGCGGTGCAGCGGCTGAAGAAACACACGTGCAGCCTGCGCGACATCACCGGCTGGCCGGGCTTTGACCGCGGCCGCGCCAGCCGGCTGCTCAATGCGCTGTATCTGCATGCCGCGCTGATGATCAGCCGCACCCACCCGGTGGCCACCAACGAAGGCTTTCGCAGCGCCCTGCGGCGCTGAGGCGCCGCTTCGTTATGGCCGGCGCTGAGGCGCCGCTTCGTTGGGCCTGGCGCGGAAGCGCTGCCTCAGGCCACCGCGCCGAGCTGTTCCCAACGCTCCAGCGCCAGCAGCAGTTCATCGTCGATCGCAGCATGGCGCGCGTGCAGCTCGCTGGCGCGCAGCGGCTCGCTGGCGTACAGCGCGCCGTCGGCCAGGCGTTCATCGATCGACTTCTGCTCCGCCTCTAGCGCCTGGATGCGCTGGGGCAGCGTGCGCAATTCCTGCTGCTCCTTGTAGCTGAGCTTGCGCGCCGGTGCCGCGGGCGCCTTGCTGGCCGCCCTTTGTGGCGCCGGTGCGGGAGCGGGCTTGGCCGCCTGGGCCAGCGCACGCGCGCGCTGGCGTTTCCAGTCTTCATGGCCGCCGATGTATTCGCGCCACTGGCCAGGTTGATCTTCGCCTTCCCAGGCGATGACGCTGGTGACCACGTTGTCCAGAAAGCGCCGGTCGTGGCTGACCAGCAGCACCGTGCCGGCATAGGCCTGGAGCAACTCTTCCAGCAATTCCAGCGTGTCAATGTCCAGGTCGTTGGTCGGCTCGTCAAGCACCAGCACGTTGGCTGGCAGCGCGAACAGCCGGGCCAGCAGCAGGCGGTTGCGCTCGCCGCCCGACAGCGTGGCCACGGGTGAATTGGCGCGCTCGGGGGCAAACAAAAAATCGCCCAGGTAGCTCATCACGTGTTTACGCTGGCCGGCCACCTCCACCCACTCGCTGCCGGGGCTGATGGTGTCGGCCAACGTTTGATTCAAGTCGAGCGCCGAGCGCAGTTGGTCGAAGTAGGCCACCTGCAAGCGCGTGCCCTGGCGCACCGTGCCCGACGTGGGCACCAGTTCACCCAGGATCAGCTTGAGCAGCGTGGTCTTGCCCGCGCCGTTGGGGCCGATGAAGCCGATCTTGTCGCCGCGCATCACGCTGGTGCTGAAGCGCTGCACCACCAACTGGTCACCAAAGCGCAGGCTCACGTCGTCGAGTTCGGCCACCAGCTTGCCGCTGCGCTCGCCGGCGTCCACTGCCAGGCGCACGGCGCCGGCCCGATCACGCCGGGCGGCGCGGGCGCTGCGCAATTTCTCTAACCGTGCAATGCGTGCCACGCTGCGCGTGCGGCGCGCCTCCACGCCCTTGCGCACCCAGATTTCTTCCTGCGCCAGCAGCTTGTCGGCGCGCGCGCTGGCCAGGCCTTCGGCTTCCAGTTCGCGCACCTGGGCAGCTTCGAAGGCGCTGAAATTGCCGGGGTAGGAGCGCAGCTGGCCGCGGTCGAGCTCGACGATGCGGGTGGCCACGGCGTCGATGAAGGCGCGGTCGTGCGACACCACCAGCAAGCCGCCGCGCCATTCGCACAGCAAGCCTTGCAGCCATTCGATGGCGTCCAGGTCGAGGTGGTTGGTGGGCTCGTCAAGCAACAGCACCTCGGGTGCCGCGGCCAGCGCCTGGCCCAGGGCGACGCGTTTGCGCGTGCCACCGGAAAGACTGCCCACCACGGCCTGCGGCTCCAGGTGCAGGCGCTGCAAGACTTCATCCACGCGCTGTTCCCAGTTCCAGCCCGCGAGCAGGTCGATGCGCGAATGCAGGGCGTCGAAGTCATCACCCGGGGCATGCGCCTCGAAGCGTTCACGCAGCGCGCGCGCCTCGGCCACGCCAACGCTGACCACGTCGAACACGCTGGCCGCTTCATCGAACAGCGGCTCTTGCGGCACGTAGAAACGGCGCAGGCCCTGGCTGAGTTGCAGGCTGCCGTCGTCGGGCGGCTCGATGCCGGCCAGCACGCGCAAGAGCGACGACTTGCCCGTGCCGTTGCGCCCGATCAGCGCCACGCGCTCGCCGGCATCGAGCGTGAAGGCCGCACCGTCGAGCAAGGCATGGTGGCCATAGGCCAGGTGGGCGTCGAGAAGATTCAGCAGTGGCATGGTCAACGTTTGAGATGTGCAAAAAGCGCGTCGATGAACATCTTCGCCACGTCGAACCCGGTCTGTTGGGTGATTTCCTGGAAGCAGGTCGGGCTGGTGACGTTGATTTCGGTGATGCTGTCACCGATCACATCCAGCCCCACCAGCAGCAGCCCGCGCTCGGCCAGCACAGGCCCCACGGCCAGCGCCAGTTCGCGGTCGCGGGCGCTGAGCTCGCGCGCCACGCCCTTGCCGCCCACGGCCAGGTTGCCGCGCACCTCGCTGCCCTGCGGAATGCGCGCCAGGCAGTGCGGCACGGGCACGCCGTCGATGATGAGCACGCGCTTGTCGCCCTCGGCAATTTGCGGCAGGAACTTCTGCACCATCACCGATTGCGCGCCGCCCTGGTTGAGGGTTTCGATGATCGCGCCCAGGTTCAGGCCATCGGCGCGCACGCGGAAGATGCCCATGCCGCCCATGCCGTCGAGCGGCTTCAGGATCACATCGCCATGCTCGGCATGGAAGGCGCGGATGTCGTCGCCCGAGCGCGTCACGAGCGTGGGCGCGATGAGCGCTGCAAATTCCAGGATCGCCAGTTTTTCGGGGTGGTCGCGCAGTGCGCGCGGGCGGTTGAACACGCGCGCGCCTTCGCGCTCGGCGTGTTCGAGCAGGTGCGTGGCGTAGAAATATTCGGAGTCGAAAGGCGGGTCCTTGCGCATCAGCACGGCGTCGAATTCGGCCAGGGGTGCAACAGCCAGCGTGCGCTGCACGAACCAATCGTCGCTGCGGCCGGTCAGGCTGATCGCCCGCACCAGCGCCTGCACCCGCCCGCCACTGCGCCAGCTCAATTGCTCGGGCCCGCAAGCGTGGATCTGTGCACCCCGCGCGGCGGCCTCGCGCATCATCGCAAAGGTGGTGTCTTTGTAGGTCTTGAAGCTTTCCAGCGGGTCGGCAACGAACAGCAGTTTCATCTCTTGATCTTCTCGGAATCCGGGCGCCGGTAGTGTTGCACCAACATCGCCGCGGCGCCGGCCAGCACGCCCCAGAAGGCCGCACCCACGCCCCACCACGACACGCCCGACAGCGTGACCAGAAAAGTCAGCGCGGCGGCGTCGCGGTGGCGCTCCACGGCCAGTGCCGCGCCCAGCGCGCTGCTGATCGTGCCCAGCAGTGCCAGGCCGGCCAATGCGGCCACCATCTCACGCGGGAAGGCGTTGAACAGGCCGGCCACCGCCCCGCCGGCCAGGCCCACCATGATGTAGATGAGCCCGGCGGCGATGGCCGCGGGGTAGCGCCGGGCCGGGTCGGCGTGGGCCTCGCGCCCCATGCAGATCGCCGCGGTGATGGCCGCCAGGCTCAGCGCAAAGCCGCCCAGCGGCGCCAGCACCAAAGTGGCCAGGCCGGTGGCGGTGATTGCGGGCGACACGGGAACGGCGTACCCCGAAGCCCGCTGCGCCGCCACGCCCGGCAGGTTTTGCGAGGCCATGGTGACGATGAACAGCGGCAACGCGAGGCCGATCAGCGCGGACGCGGTGAACTGCGGCGCCACCCACACCGGCCAGCCGGCGGCCCAATGCAGTTCGCGCAGCTGCAAACCGCCCTGGGCCCACACCAGCAACACGCCCACCGCCAGCACGCCCACCACGGCGTAGCGCGGCCAGGCGCGCCGGCCCAGCAGGTAGGCCGCAGCCATGGCCAGCACCAGACCCGGCGCGCTGCGCGCGGCCAGCACGGCGTCCAGGCCGAAGCGCGCCAGCACGCCGGCCAGCAGCGCCGCCGCCAGGGCGTGGGGAATGCGGTCCATCACGCGCTCGAAGGCGCGGGTGACACCGGCCAGGGTGATGAGCGCGCCGCAAGTGATGAACGCCCCGGTGGCCTCGGCCAGGCTCAGGCCCTGGGTGCTGGCGATCAGCGCCGCGCCGGACGTTGACCAGGCCGTGAGCACCGGCATGCGATAGCGCAACGACAGGCCGATGCTCGTCACCCCCATGCCCAGCCCCAGCGCCAGCAGCCACGATGCCTGCTGCGCCGGCGTGGCCCCCAGCGCCTGAGCCGCGGCGAAGACGATCACCACTGAACTGGTGTAGCCCACCAGCACGGCCACGAAGCCGGCCACGATGGCAGACGCTGAAGAGTCCCTGAGCAACCGGCGCATGGCACGAGGATACGGGCCGCGGGCGCCGGCGCGCCGTGCCGCAACGCGGCTCATTGGCTGGCTGGTAGGCCATGCGCCTGGGTGACAGGCGGGTGCGCCGTTGCCCCCTATGCTGCCCCGGATGCCCGCGCCACCCAACGCCGCCACGCCCTTGCAGAGCGCTCATCCCCTGGTGCCACAGCGCCAGCTCATCCAGCGCATCGTGACGCTGGCCATTCCGACCACCTTGCTGTCGCTGTTGCAGGTGGCCACCCAGCTCATCGAAACCTGGCTGGCCGCGCGCCAGGGCACGGCCGCACTGGCGGGGTGGGCCGTGCTGCTGCCCCTGGTGTTGCTGATGATGCAGATGAGCACCGGTGCCATGGGCGGCGGTGTGGTGTCGGCCGTGGCGCGCGCGCTGGGCGCCAAGCGGGTAGACGAGGCGCGCGCGCTGGTGCTGCACGCCCTGATCATCGCCAGCGGCTTCGGCTTGTTGTTTGCCCTGGGCGTGAGCCTGGGCGCTGCGCCCTTGCTGCGCGCCGTGGCCGGGCCTGACAGCGCCGTTCAAGCCAGCAGCTATGCCTGGTGGCTGTTTGGCGCCGGCGCCTTGCCGGCCTGGTGGAGCAACACCCTGGCCTCGGTGCTGCGCGGCGGCGGCCAGCACCTGCCGGCGGCGCGCGTGCTGGCCGCCAGCACGGCCGTGCAGCCGCTGCTGGCCTGGGCCCTGGCCGAGCCCGCCGGCATGGGCCTGGCCGGCGTGGGTGCGGCTTTTGCCGCCGCCAGTTGGGCCAGCACGCTGGGCCTGTGGCTGCTGGTGCAGCGCGGCGCGGCGGGCTTCGTGCCGCAATGGCGCGGGCGGCCCACCTGGGCGCTGTTCGCACGCATCCTGGCCGTGGGCGCCACGGCTTCGGCGCTGGCCGTGTTGGCCAACCTGAGCACGCTGCTGGTCACGGCGCAGTTGCGCCACCACGGCCCTGCGGTGGTGGCCGCGTATGGCATCGCGGTGCGCCTGGAATTCCTGGTCGTGCCCATCTCCTTTGGCGTCGGTGCGGCGCTCACGGCGTTGGTCGGCCGCGCGGTGGGCGCGGGCGACTGGCCCACCGCGCGGCGCATCGCCTGGCTGGGCGGCGGCATGTCGCTGGTGGTGACCGGCGCATTGGGCCTGATCGTGGGCCTGTGGCCGCTGGCCTTTGCCCAGTTGTTCACCACCGACGCCGCCGTGGCCCACACCGCCGCGCGCGCCCTGCGCTACACGGGTTTTGCCTTTGGCGGCTTTGGCCTGGGCATGGCGATGTACTTTGCCGCGCTGGGTGCCGGTCGCCTGGCCGCGCCGGTGGTCGGCGCCGTGGCGCGCTTGCTGATTGCCGTGGGCGGCGGCTGGCTGCTGTCGCAATGGTTTGGCCTGGGGCTGGATGGCAACTTCATCGCCGTGGCGCTGGCCTTGCTGGCCTATGGCGCGGCCAATGCCATCGGCGTGCGGCCGGGCGTGTGGCGCCAGCGTTGATGGGTTGATGCGTTGATGCGTTGATGTTACGATGTGCACCCACCCCCACCCGGCCCCACCATGCGCACCACGCTTGACCTCGACACCACAGCCCTTGAAGCCGTGCGCCAGCTCGCTGCCCACCGCTCGCAGAGCCTGGGCAAGGTGGTGTCCGACCTGATTCTCAAGGGCCTGCAACAAGAACGCTCGCCAGCGACCCGACGCAAGGCCGGCCTGCCGGTCTTTGCCGCCGGCACGCGCCCCATCACCCTGGAAGACGTGAAGTTGGCCGAGGACATGGAATGAGCCCCGCCCGGCCGTCCGAAGGGGCTCGCACCGCACTGCGCAGTACGCAGTACGCAGGTTACCCAATGAGCCGCGCAGCGCTGGGGCGTCATTGACCGTGGCCACAGTTTGGCTGCTCGACGCCAACCTGCTCATTGCCCTGACCCACGCCGCCCACGTGCACCATGGGGTGGCGCAAGACTGGTTTGCCGCCGTGCCGAAACGGCGCTTCGCCACCTGCACGCTCACCCAACTGGCATACGTGCGGCTGAGCAGCAACCCGCGCGTGGCTGGGGCCGAGATCAGCCCCGCCCGGGCCTTGCAAGCCTTGCGCGAACTGTGCGCGCACTCCGGCCATGTGTTTTGGCCCGGTGAGGCCTTGCCGCTGGACATGCCCAGCCTGAACACGCCGGCCTTGGTGGGCCACCGCCAAGTCACCGATGCTTACCTGCTGGGCCTGGCCGCCGCGCAGGGTCAGAAGCTGGCCACGCTCGACCGTGGCTTGCTGGCCTTTGCACAAGCCACCCAACTGGCTGCGCATCTGGAGTGGGTGGGCACGCCACTGGCGGCCCATGAGCCCCGCCCCAGGTATCGGGCCAAAAAGCCCTAAATCTCCACCTTCGAGCCCAGCTCCACCACCCGGTTGGCCGGCAGGTTCAGGAAGTCGGCCGCCGCCGAGGCGTTGCGGTGCATGCTGGCAAAGAGCTTTTCGCGCCACATGGCCATGCCGCCGCCAAAGGTGGGGATGACCATGTCGCGGCTCAGGAAGTAGCTGGTTTCCATCTCGTCGAGCGGCACGCCGCGGCCTTCAAGCAGCTTCAGCGCCTCGGGCACATCGGGCTCGTTCTTGAAGCCAAAGTTCAGCGTCACGGCCCAGCAGTCATGGCCCAGCGGTTCGAGCTTGACGCGCCGGTCAAAGCCGACCCAGGGCACTTCATGGTGCTTCACGTTGACGAACAAGTTATACGCATGCAGCACCTTGTTGTGCTTCAGGTTGTGCATCAGCGCGTTGGGCGTGAGGCCTTCTTGCGCGGTGAGGAACACGGCCGTGCCGTCCACGCGCGTGGGCGGGCTGACGAACACCGCTTCCAGGAAGCCGGGCAGTTCAATGGCCTCGTCGCGCAAGCGCGTGGCCACCAGCTTGCGGCCCTGCACCCAGGTGAGCATGAGCGTGAACATGCCGATGCCGATGAGCAGCGGGAACCAGCCTCCGGCCAGCAGCTTGAGCAGGTTGGACGCCAGGAAGGTGACGTCGATGATGAAGAAAAAGCCGGTGGCCGCCAGGCACAGTGCCAGCGGGTACTTCCAGCCGTAGTGGATGACGAAGAAGGTCATCACCGTGGTGATGGTCATGTCGATGGTCACCGCCACGCCGTAGGCCCCGGCCAGCTTGCTCGACGAGCCGAAGAACATCACCGCCATCACCACAAAGACATACAGCCCCCAGTTGACGAAGGGCACGTAGATCTGCCCGGTGTCGCGCACCGAGGTGTGCAGCACCCGCATGCGCGGCAGGATGCCCAATTGGATGGCCTGCTTGGTGACCGAAAACGCCGCGGTGATGAGCGCCTGCGACGCCACCACCGCGGCCAGCGTGGCCAGCAGGAACAGCGGTATCTCGGCCCAGGCCGGGGCGATCAGGAAGAACGGGTTCTTCACTGCCAGCGGGTTCTTCAATATCAGCGCGCCCTGGCCAAAGTAGTTGATCACCAGCGCCGGCATCACCACGGCGTACCAGGCAATGCGAATGGGCCGCTTGCCGAAATGGCCCAGATCGGCATACAGCGCTTCGCCACCCGTCACCACCAGCACCACCGCGCCCAGCGCGACGAAGGCCACCCATTTGTAGTGCAGGCAAAACTCCAGCGCATACAAGGGGTTCAGCGCCACCAGCACCTGTGGGTTGGCCCATATTTGCGGCAGGCCCAGCAAGGTGAGCGCCGCGAACCAGACCAGCATCACCGGCCCGAAGGCCTTGCCGATGCCGCCGGTGCCCAGGCGCTGCACGGCAAACAGCCCGGTCAACACGACCAGCGTGATCGGCACGATCCAATCGTGATACTGCGGCGCATAGACGTCGATGCCCTCCACCGCGCCCAGCACCGTCATGGCCGGGGTGATGACGGCGTCGCCAAAAAAAATGGCGGTGCCGAACAGGCCCACCGTCATCAACACCCGGCGCAGCGCCGGCTTGCCTTTCACCGCTGTGGTGGCCAGCGCCAGCATGGCGATCAGGCCACCTTCACCGTTGTTGTCGGCGCGCAGGATGAGCAGCACGTACTTCAACGAGACCACCACCGTCAGCGTCCAAAACAGCAGCGACAGCACGCCCAGGATGTTGGCCGGCGACACCGGCACATGGCCGCCGTGGAACACCTCTTTCAGCGCATACAGCGGGCTGGTGCCGATGTCGCCATAGACCACGCCCAGCGCGGCCAGGGTCAGGCCGGCCAGGGCCGTGCCGCTGCGCGGCGGTGGGGTGTGGTTCAAGGGTGCGGCCGGGTTCGGCTCCGCAC
>JAYUQE010000384.1:0-3301 GCA_043756905.1 Burkholderiales bacterium
GCTTTGGTGGATGTGGCCCGAGCAGCCCGGCAGGTGCTGGTTCCACTTGGCCATGAAGCTGGGCATGATGCCGAAGCGCTTGCCGATTTCACGCGCGCCAGTCTTGAACAGAATCGCGCGGTCGGCTTGTTCCAACGCTTCACCAAAGGCGATGGCCACTTCCAGCACGCCGGGGCCGGTTTCGGTGTGCAGGCCTTCGATGGGCACCTTGAAGGCGGCCATTTCGTCCATCAGCGCATGGAAGAAGTCGCGGTTGTCGGCCATGCGCAGCAAGGAATAGCCAAACATGCCGGGGGTGATGGTCTGCGGCGCCACGCCCTTCTTGGCGGCCCAGCTTTCGGGTGTTTCGCGGAAGTTGAACCACTCAAATTCCATGCCCGTCATCACCGTGAAGCCCAGCTTTTCAGCGCGCTTGAGCACCCGCTTCAGGGTTTGCCGCGGGCACACGGCGTAAGGGCTGCCGTCGGTGTTGACGAACTCGCCCAGGAAGAAGGGCACGTTGTGATCCCACGGCACGTTGCGCGCGGTGTTCAGGTCGAGCCGGGCTAACGCATCAGGAAAGCCATGCTGCCAGCCGGTGACTTGCGCGTTGTCATAGGTCTGGTCGCCGCTGTCCCAGCCGAACACCACGTCGCAAAAACCGAAGCCGCCCTTGGGGTGGGGCTCGGTGGCGCCAAGGAATTTGTCGATGTGCAGGTACTTGCCGCGCAAGATGCCGTCGATGTCGCTGCACGCCACTTTCACCTTGCCGCTGCCGCTTTGGCGCACGGCGGTGATGGCGGGGTGTTCCTGGCTTGCCGCCCGTGATGTGGCTTTCGTGCTCATGATGAGATCCCCATTTCTTGTAGTGCTTCGCCGATGGCGTGAACGGCTTGCTGCATCTCGTTGCGCCCGATGGCGCCGATGCAGCCGACGCGGAAGGTCTCCACTTCGGTGAGTTTGCCTGGGTACAGGATGAAGCCGCGCCGCTTCACGGCTTCATAGAAAGTCTTGAAGTGATACGCCGGGTGCGCCGGCGCGTGGAAGGTGACGATGATGGGCGCTTGCAACTCGGGCTGCAGGAAGGGCCGCAAGCCCAGCGCGCGCAGGCCTGTGATGAGCGTGGCGCAGTTGTCTTGATAACGTTTCAGGCGAGCCGGTTGCCCGCCTTCTTCGATGAACTGGCTCAGCGCCTCGTCCAGTGCCACCATCACATGGGTGGGTGGGGTGAAGCGCCACTGCGTGGTCTTCTCCATGTACTGGTGCTGATCAAACAAATCCATCGCCAGGCTCTGGCTGTGGCCTTCGCATTGCGCCAGCACGGCCTGGCGGATGAACACGAAGCCCATGCCGGGCACGCCTTCCAGGCACTTGCCGCTGGCGGCGATGAGCGCATCAAACCGCATGCTGCGGGCGTCAATCGGCAGCGCGGCGAAGCTGCTCATGGCGTCAATGATCAAGCCCTTGCCATGGCGCTCGCACACGGCGGCCACTTCAGCCAGCGGGTTGAGCACACCGGTGCCGGTTTCGCAGTGGATCAGCACCACATGGCTGATGCTGGCATCGGCTTTCAACTTTTCTTCCAGCACCACGGGTGACACGGCGGCGTCCTCAGCGAACGGCACCGTGGTGGCGCGCCGGCCCATCAGCGTGGTGAGCTTGGCCGCACGCTTGCAATAGGCGCCGTTGTCGAGCACCAGCACATGGCCGGCCCGCGGCACGAGTGTGGCCACGGCGGCTTCCACGCTGAAGGTGCCGCTGCCTTGCAGGGGCACCACCACATGGCTGCCCTGGCCATGGATGATGTCTAGCAAGCGGCTGCGCAGGCGCGCGGTCACGGCGTTGAAGCTCGCATCCCAACTGCCCCAGTCGCGCAGCATGGCCAGCTTGGTGCGCAGCGTGGTGGTGAGCGGGCCGGGGGTGAGGAGGATGGGGTCTCTGTCCACTTTCAAGGTCCTTTCCAGGCCTGGGTGCGCCGGTCGATCAGCCACGACAAGCCCAGGAATAACAGCGTGGCCACGGTGGATGCCGCAGCAATCAATACCGCCATGGCGGCCGCAGCGCCAATTTCGCCGGCTTCGTCGAGGTTCAGGATGGCGATGGCGGCGAGTTTGTTGTCGGGCGAATACAGGAACACAACAGCCGAAATGGTGGTCATGGCGTTGACGAAGAAGTAGCGCGCAATGTCCAGCAGCGCCGGCGTGCAGATGGGCAGGGTCACGCGCCAGAAGGTCTTGTAGAACGGCACCTTCAGGCTGGCCGAGACGGCCTCGAATTCGGCGTCCAGGCTCTTCAGCGCCGTCACCGCCGTGAGGTGGCCAGTGGTGTAGAAGTGGATCACCGTGCACAACGTGAGCAGGGGCAAGGTCTTGTACAGCGCATTCAGCGGGTTATCTGGAGCGTTAAAGAAGAAGATGTAGCCCAGGCCCAGCACCAAGCCGGGCACGGCCATGGGCAGCATGGCCAGCAGGCGCAGCAGGCTACGCAGCGGCGCGGCGCCTTGGGTTTTTTCAAGCAGGTAGGCGCCGGCAAACACCAGCAAGGTGCCGGCCACGGCGGCCAGCGCGGCCATCTTCAGGCTGTTGAAGAAACTGTCGCCCACTTCGGCGTCGAACAGACCCATTTCGTAGTGGCGCCAACTGAAGCTCAGGTCATAGGGCCAGAACTTCACGCACGACGCAACCACGGCCATGCCCAGTACCGCCAGCAGCAGCAACACGACGAGCAGGCAAAACAGCGTCATCAATCCATCAAACCAAGGCGCGCGTTTGGGCCGCAGCGGCACGGCGCGGGCGCTGAGCATGGCGGTTTGCTTGCGCTGCACAAAGTGGTCCACCGCAAAGGTCAACACGGCCGGGGCCAGCAACAGCAATGCCACCACGGCGCCGCGCTGAAAGTCTTGCTGGCCGATCACCAGCTTGAAGACATCGGTGGCCAGCATATTGAAGTTGCCGCCGATCACCTTGGGTATGCCGAAGTCGGTGATCACCAGGGTGAAGGTGACGAGCGCGGCCGAAATGAGCCCGTACTTGGCGCCAGGCAAGGTGATGGTGAAGAACTTGCGTGCCGCCCCCGTGCCCATGGCATCAGCCGCCTCATACAAGCGTGCGTCGGCCGCGGTCAGCGCCGTGACCAGGATCATCAGCGCATGCGGGAACAGCGAAAACGCTTCGGCCAGGACGATGCCCGGCGCGCCATAAATTTGATCAAAGCCAGCTGCTTGCAGCCAACCCTTCAGCACGCCCTGGTTGCCGAACCAATAGATCAGTGAAATGGCCGACAGCAGCGAAGGTGCCAGCAGCGGAATAAGTGTGATGGTGCG
>JAYUQE010000385.1:0-9117 GCA_043756905.1 Burkholderiales bacterium
GCGATATTCCGATTCGCACGGAGGAGCAACGCGAGCTCTTGCAGGAAGCCAAGCAGCTTGCCGGCGCGGGCAGCTTGATCCCGGCCGAGATGTCGTATAGGGACCAGCTCAATCGGTTCAAGGCGCAGACGGCGCGCGCTGGCATCGACCGCGTCCATGGGCTGCGGCACCACTACGCGCAGACGCGCTATGCGGAGTTGACAGGCTGGAAGGCGCCGGCTGCGGGTGGCCCGACGGCCAAGAAACTCAGCCCGGAACAAAAGGTGACCGACAGGAAGGCTCGGCTGACGATATCGCGCGAGCTGGGCCACGAGCGCGAGCAAATTACAGCGGTCTATCTGGGGCGATGAGTCTAGGCCGGCGTGACGCTGAGCCGCAAACCCACCGCGTGAAGCACCTTGTGCACCGTGGCAATGGTTGGGTTCCCGTTCTCCGACAGGGCCTTGAACAAAGTCTTCTCGCCCAGCTCGGCTCGGCGTGCCACTTCGGCCATGCCATGCGCCTTGGCAACCTGGCGAAGTGCCAGAAGCAGCGCGGCCGGGTCGTCCATCTCGATCACGGCTTCCAGGTACGCGGCAGCCTCAACCGGGTCGAGCAGCGCGGCGTCCAGTGATTCGTCATAGTTCTTGTCGCGTGCATTCATGGTTCACCTCGTTTTCGCCAATCTTTCAAGTACGCTACCGCTTGCTTGATCGCGGCGGCCTGTCCCGACTTGTCGCTGCCACACAGCAAGAGCACGACGACCGGCCCCTGCCGACTCAAATGCACCCTGTAGCCCGGCCCGTGATCGATTCGCAGTTCTTGCACGCCGTCCTGCAACGGCTTGAAGTCACCGAAGTTGCCGGCCTGCACCCGTGCCAACCTTGCCCTGATTCGTGCCCGCGCCTGAACGTCGCGCAGTGTCGCAAGCCATTCGTCAAACGGCGCCCGTTCATCGGCCGTCAGGTAGGCGGCTCCCACCTTGTCGCCGATGGCGTGTGCCAAGGCCATTTCGGCCACTTCGCGCGGATAGTTCGCGCGCTCGGCTGAAAGCCTGTATTCATGCGGCCTACAGAGGGATTGGCGGGACGCCATGAGACGACGTGGAACGTCGCTCTGGCGGAAGCGGTGAGATTCGAACTCACGGGCCCTTGCGGGCCGCCGGTTTTCAAGACCGGTGCAATCGACCACTCTGCCACGCTTCCAACGCTGTCAAAGAGAGTGCGGCGCGCATTGTGCCGCCGGTTTTGCCTTCACTCACATCGCTGCGCGATATGAGTTGCGGCGCAACGCCAATGGCGTTGATGGACTGCACCACATCGACGCCACCGCACCGAGCGGAAAATCGGTGGCGTGCAAACTTCGACGCTGCCAAGCCAGCTCCCAACATGCCAACCGTCCGACCCTGCCAGATGCCGCATGACGCGCTGCTTGGCAAGTACCTGCGCGAAGGCGGCTACGCCGACTGCTGGGTCGCTGAAGTGTCGCGGCCGGTGTCCCAGGCCGAGTACGTGGAAGCGTTCTACACTAGCCCCGTGTTCAGGCTCGAAAGGTGGTTGCTGGCGCGGCTGCTTGCCAGGCCTTCGACGGACATGCAGGCCAGGGAACTCGCGTGCGGCCAGATCGGCGCTTTCGCTGCCTGGAACGTCGAAGCGCGCGGTGCGAACCAGTTGCTGCTGTGCGACTTCCAGGGGCGCACGCGCTCCTGGTTGATGGTGGCCGGCGCCGAGGGTGACAACGCCGCGGGCACGCGCCTGTACTTTGGCTCGGCGGTCGTTGCGCTGATCGACGCGAAAACAGGGCAAGCGACGATGGGCTTCGCCTTTCGCGCGCTGCTCGGTTTTCACAAGCTCTACTCGCGCGTGCTGCTGGGCGCCGCCTGTTTGCGGCTGGCGCGCACTCGCCCGGTCTGAGAGGATGAAAGGCTGCCGCTTCGAGGTCAGGCAGCGGTTGGCACGCGGCGCAAGCGCCTGAGCAACGGCGATAGCCAAATCAAAATCGTCACCACCCCCAGCGTGGCCGCGATCGGCCGGCTGAAGAAGGCCAGCACGTCGCCGTCGGATTTGATCAGCGACGACACCAGGTTTTCTTCCAGCATGCCGCCCAGCACCACGCCCAGGATCAGCGGTGAGATCGGGAAGCCGTTTTCTTCCAACACGTAGGCCACGACGCCGGCCACCAGCATCACGCCGATGTCGAACGTGGCGTTGTTGATGGCGAAAGCGCCGACCACGCAGAACAGCAGGATCACGGGCATCAAGATGTCGCGCGGCACTTTCAGGATGCGCTTGGCCACCTTGATGCACAGGTAGCCCAGCGGCAGCATGATCAGGTTGGCGACAATGAACAGCAGGAACACGGCGTAGATTTGCTGCGGGTTGTTGGTGAACAGGCTCGGCCCCGGGTTCATGTTCTTCATGTACAGCACGCCGATCACGATGGCGGTGATCGAATCGCCCGGAATGCCGAACACCAGCGCCGGTATCCAGGCCCCGGCCAGCGCACTGTTGTTGGCCGCGCCGCTTTCAACGATGCCTTCCACATGGCCGGTGCCGAACTTTTCGGGCTCTTTTGAAAATCGCTTGCTCATGGCATACGACATCCAGGCCGCGATGTCGGCGCCTGCGCCGGGCAGTGCCCCCACCAGGGTGCCGAGCACGCTGCCGCGCAAGATTTGCTTGGGGTACTTCACGGCCAGTGCCCACATGCCTTTGAACACGTTGCCGACCTTGGCGTCGACGATCAGCGCGGCCGGCTTGGTGTCGACCATGTAGCGGATGATTTCCGACACCGCAAACATGCCGATCATCATCGGCACCAGGCCCAGGCCGCCAAGCAGGTTGGTGTTGCCGAAGGTGAAGCGCGGGAACGCCGCCGGGTTGTTCAGCCCCACGCAGGCGATCAGCAGGCCGCCGAACAACGTGACCAGGCCTTTCAGCGGCCGGTCGCTGGAGATGAACACGGCGCAGGTCAAGCCCATCAGCACCAGCCAAAAATATTCGAATGAACTGAAGTTCAGCGCGAACTCGGCCAGTGTGGGTGCCGCCACCATCAACACCGCGGTGCCGAACAGGCCGCCCACGGCCGAGAACACCAGGCTCGCGCCGAGTGCGGTTTCGGCCATGCCTTTGCGCGTCATCGCGTAGGCCTCGTCGGTGTAGGCCGCTGATGCGGGCGTGCCCGGCATGCGCAACAGGCAGCCTGGAATGTCGCCCGAGAAGATGGCCATTGCGGTGGCCGTGACCATCGCCGCGATGGCAGGAATGGGCGCCATGAAAAACGTCACCGGCACCAGCAGCGCGGTGGCCATGGTGGCGGTCAGGCCCGGCACCGCGCCGACGAACAGGCCGAACAGCGAGGCCCCCAACATCACCAGGATGTTGTAGGGCTCGAACACCAACGCAAAGGCTTGCGCCCAGGCAGGGCTCATGGGCTGATTCCAGTGAACATCACCACGCCATCACCACGCCATCACCACGCGATTGGCTGCAGCACGCCCCAGGGCAGCGGCACGCGCAGCAGCTTGTAGAAGGCGTAGTGGATCAGCAGCGTCATCACGATGGCCGCGGGAAGGGCGCGCGCGGGCCGCACACGCAGCACCGCCATCAGGCCCCAGAGATAGATCGAGCCGGTGATCACGAAGCCCAGCTTATCGACGGCCACCAAGTACAGCAGGTTCACGCCCACCATCACGCCAATGGCCTGCACCTGTGGCCGTGACGCGAACCAGGCCGGCAGCTCAACCCAGGCACCGCCCCGGCCCGCATGGCGTTCGCGCAGGCCGCGCAGAAAAAGCAACGCGCCGCACACGCCCAAGCCAACCGCCAGCGCCAGCGGCAGGGCGCTGGGCCCCACCTTCTGGCTCGGTATGGTTGGGAAGACCTGTGCGTGCATGAACAGCACGCCGGCGAACACCACCAGCAGCGCGCCCCAAATGATGTCGTTGAACTTCACCCGCGCCGCGCTACTTGGCGATGCCCACGGCCTTCATCGTCGCACCCAGGTCGGCGTCGGCCTTGGCCATGAACTTGGCGAAATCATCAGGCCCCTGGTAGAGCACGCCGAAGCCGCGGCTGGCCATGAAGTCGGTGTACTCCTTGCTCGCCGCGATCTTCTTGATGGCCGCCACCAGCTTGTCGCGCGCTTCAGGCGGCAAGCCCTTGGGCGCTGCAATGCCGCGCCAGGCGCCGATCTTCCAGTCGCTGCCGGTGGCCGCTTTCAGCGTGGGCACGTTGGGGTACAGCGCGGCCGGCGTGTCGTTCATCACTGCCAGGCTGCGCACCTTGCCGGCGTCGATGAGCGAGCGCGCTTCGGGCAGCGAGCAGGGCACGATTTCCACGCCGCCGGCCACCAGGTCTTGCAGCCCCGGCGCCGCGCCGTTGGAGGGCACCCACGGCACCGCGGCTGGGTCGACTTTCAAGTCCTTCAGCATGCCGGCAATGGCCAGGTGCCAGATGCCGCCTTGCCCGGTGCCCGAGGCCTTGAACTTGCCCGGGTTGGCCTTCACCGCCGCCACCAGGTCGTTCACCGTTTTGTATGGCGAATCGGCGCGCACTTGCAGGCCGGCGGGGTCGATGTTGACCAGGCCAATTGGCGTGTACGACGTGCCCGACAAATCGGTGATGCCCTGCCAATGCATCATGCTGATTTCGACCGTGATGATGCCGATGGTGTAGCCGTCGGGCGCCGCGGCGGCAATCGCCTGGTGGCCCACCACGCCGCTGCCGCCGGTGCGGTTGACAACGTTCACCGGTTGCCCCAGCTCCTTTTCAAGCAGCGAGCCAATGATGCGTGCGGTGGCATCGGTGCCGCCGCCGGCGCCCCAGGGCACGACGAGTGTGATCGGGCGCTCGGGCCATGCTGCCTGCACGGCACCGGCCGCTAAACCAAGCGAGATGGCGGCCAGTGAGCCGAGGAAGATCTTGCGTTGCATGGTGGCTTGTCTCCTCTGAAGGGGTGGCCCGACTGTGCCCGCGCCCCTCTCGCGATGCCACCGGGGCTGACCCCTATGAGCTGTTGACAAAAAACGATACACAGCGATACCGCGCTGATAGGACGCGCGGCCCGCCCACCGGCACAGTGAGGGCCCTGTTCAACCACTGGCCGCACTCAACCCGCGCGGCACCAAGGACATCACCATGAAAACCTGGCTCAAACGCACCCTGGTCGGCGTGTTCGGCGCATCCGTTCTGTTCGGCGGCATGGCGGCCTGTTCGCACCGCGCACATCACGGTTATGGCTGGCACGCCATGAGCGAAGAAGACGCGGTCAAGATGAAGGCCCGGGTGATCGACAAGGCCGGCAGCCACCTCGACCTCGACGCTGCCCAGAAGGCCAGGCTCGGCGTGCTGGCCGACAAGCTGCGCGCGCAGCGCAACGCCCTGCTGGGCAGCACCACCGACCCGCGCGCCGAGCTGCAAGCGCTGGTGGCCGGCCCCAGTTTCGACCGCGCCAAGGCCAAGAGCCTGGTCGACGCCAAGACCGGCGCCATCACCACGCAAAGCCCCGAAGTCATCGCCGCGCTGGCCGACTTCTACGACAGCCTGAAGCCCGAGCAGCAGGCCAAGGTGCGCGAGCTGATGGCTGGCCGCGGCCGCGGCTGGGGCCACCGCACGTGACCTGCTGCCGGCATGTCAGTTTTCCATGGCGCCAGCCGCTACCTGCGACGCAGGAAACTCGGCCCTAGCGAACGCCGCGGAACCGGCTCTGCCGGGCCGCTGGCGTTGCCCCCTGGAGGGGGCGCGCGAAGCGCGTAGGGGGTGGTTCAATTCCGCCCCGCACAATGCCTGGCATGCCGCGCCTGCTGCTGATCGACGACGACGAATTGCTCGGCCCGCCGCTGGCAGCGTACTTTGAGCGGGCCGGCTTCGACATGCAGCACGCCACGCGGCCCCGCGCCGGGCTGGCGTTGTTGCGCGGCGGCGGCTTTGATGCCGCCATCCTGGACGTGATGCTGCCCGAGATGGACGGCTTCGAACTGTGCCGCGCCATCCGCAAGGAAAGCGCGCTGCCCATCATCATGCTCACCGCGCGCGGCGACGTGATGGACCGCGTGGTCGGCCTGGAACTCGGCGCCGACGACTACCTGCCCAAGCCCTTCGAGCCGCGCGAACTGCTGGCGCGCATCCAGACCATCCTGCGCCGCGCGCCCGGCGCGGCGCGCCAACTGCGCTTTGAAGGCATCGAAATCGACCTCGACCGCCGCAGCGTGCAGCGCCAGGGCTTAACGGTTGAGGTCACCAGCACCGAATTCGAGCTGCTGGCGCTGCTGGCCGCTGCGCCGCACAAGGTGTTCAGCCGCGACGACATCCTGGAAAAGCTGCGCGGCCATTCGGCCGAAGACATCCACAGCCGCGCGGTGGACATCCTGGTCAGCCGGCTGCGCCGCAAGCTCGAACCGCTGGACTGCATCCACACACTGCGCAACGCCGGCTACACGTTTGCCGGGGTCCGGGTGTGACGGCAACGCCCACCACGCAGCGTTGGCGCGCCGCGCACCGCCGTTGGCGCCATTCGCTCAAGTGGCGCCTGGTCACGCTGTTCCTGCTGCTGGCGCTGGCCACCACCGCGGTGTTCCTGTTCGGCATGCAGCGCGTGCTGCAAGGCGGCTGGCAGAGCACTGCCAAGCCGCTGCTGGCCGACTATGTGGACAAGCTCGCGGCCGAGATCGGCTCGCCGCCCAGCGAGTCGCGCGCCCGCGCCATCGTGGCGCGGCTGCCGGTGGCGATCCGCATCGACGGGCCGCAAGTCCGGTACGACTCGCACCCTGGCGACGCCGCGCACCGGCGCTGGGGTAACCAGCACAACGATGACGGCGCTGAACGCGACTTCGGCAGCGAAGGCTGGGGCCTGGCGCGCAGCACGGCCGACGGCCACCGCATCCGCTTCGGCCTGGCCCGCCCGCTGCCCGATGCGCGGCCGCGCAACGTGGGCTGGGCCACGCTGGCTGCGCTGTTGCTGCTCACCGGCCTGGCCTTCGCCTATGTGCGCCGCCTGCTGCGCCCACTGGATGAAATTGGCGCCGGCGTGGCGCGCTTCGGCCGCGGCGAATTCGCACTGCCGATTGCGCTGCGCCAGGGCCGCCACATGAACGAACTCGACGACCTGGCCGGGCGCATCAACCGCATGGCGGCCAGCCTGCAAGGCAAGCTCGACGCCAAGCGCGCGTTGCTGCTGGCCATCAGCCACGAGCTGCGCAGCCCGCTCACCCGGGCCCGCGTCAACGCCGAGTTGGTGGCAGAGGGCGAGCATCGCAGTGCGCTGTTGCGCGACCTGGGCGAGATGCGCGACCTGATCACCGAGCTGCTGGAAAGCGAACGCCTGGCCGGCGGCCACGCTGCGCTGCACACTGAAACGGTGGATCTGCCGGCAATGGTGCGCGACCTGGTGGCCACGCAGTTCGCCGATGCCGGGCTCACCCTGAGGCTCGACGAGCAGCCGGCCACGGTGCAAGCCGACCCGATGCGCCTGCGCCTGCTGCTGCGCAACCTGCTCGACAACGCGTTGCGCCACAGCGTGGGTGCGCCCATGCCAGCCGTGGTGGCGCTAACCATTGACGTGAGCGGCGACGTGAAATTCGTGCAATTGAGCGTGCGCGACTTTGGGCCGGGTGTGGCCGAAGAGCATTTGGCACATCTGGCCGAGCCGTTCTACCGCGTCGACAGCGCACGGCAGCGGGCAACCGGAGGCTTCGGCCTGGGGCTGACCCTGTGCCGGTTGGTGGCGCAGGCGCATGGCGGTGAGTTGCGCATTCGGCGCGCGCAACCCGGGCTGGAGGTCACGGCCGCCTGGCCGGTCGGCCATCTTCCCGACTCATCGCTCGGCGGCCCAGGCGCAAGGCCGAACGCAAGCATCCGGGCGCGCACCGCGCCTTGATCGGGCGCAAGCCGGTTTCAGCTTGATCGGGCATCTTGTGGCCGAAGGACTGAAATGAACGAACCGACCACTGCGAGCCTGCCTTTCAACGTGATGGCCACGCACCTGGGCGGGCAGGCCAGCTTGGCGCCACTTGGCGCTATCTATGCCGCGTAGCTCGCACCCCGAATGGCACCGCAGCGATCGCATCGGCTGGCTGCGTGCTGCCGTGCTGGGCGCCAACGACGGCATTGTTTCGACGGCCAGCCTGGTGGTGGGCGTGGCGGCCGCCAGCGCCGCGCCGGGAAATGTCTTGTTGACTGGCGTGGCCGGGCTGGTGGCCGGCGCGATGTCGATGGCGGCTGGCGAATACGTATCGGTGCATTCGCAGGCCGATACCGAGCAGGCCGATCTGGCGCGCGAGCGTGCCGAGCTGGCCAGCGACCCGGTGGCCGAGCAACGTGAACTCGCGGCCATCTACGTCACGCGAGGCCTGGCGAGCGCGCTGGCACAGCAGGTGGCCGAGCAGTTGATGAAGCACGATGCCCTGGGCAGCCACGCACGCGATGAACTCGGCATCTCGGCCACGCTCGGCGCGCGGCCGGTGCAGGCCGCGCTGGCCTCTGCGGCGAGCTTCGCCGTCGGCGCTGCGCTGCCGCTGGCCGTGGCGTGGCTGGCGCCGGCGCGCAGCCTGATGCTCTGGGTCGCGCTGATGTCGCTGGCTTTCCTGGCCCTGCTGGGCGTGATTGCGGCGCGGGCCGGCGGCGCGAATGTCGCGGCCAGCGCCGCGCGCGTCACCTTCTGGGGCGCACTGGCGATGGCCATCACCGCCGGCGTGGGCTCGCTGTTCGGTGCGGTGGTTTGAGCGTTCTGATCCGCCCACTCGTCATGCCACCGGTACCGCGGTGAACACTGCCCGCACGCTGGCCCCGGCAGGCCGCATCGACGACCCGTCCACGGCCGACGCGGCCGAAGTCGCGCGTGCCGTCGGCGCGGACCTCGAACGCGGCCTGAGCGCGGCAGAAGCAAGCAAGCGGCTCGCGCAGAACGGCCGCAACGAGTTGCGCGGTGTGCCGCCGCTGCCCGCCTGGCGCCGCGCGTTGGCGCACTTTCAGGACCCGCTGATCTACCTGCTGCTGGCCGCCATCGTGATCGCGCTCGGCGCCTGGTTCATCGAAGGCCGGGTCGGCTGGCCGGTGGATGCGCTGGTGATCGGCGTCGTCGTGCTGCTCAACGGTGCGCTGGGCTTCATGCAAGAAGCCAAGGCGCGTGACGCGGTGGCCG
>JAYUQE010000386.1:0-3297 GCA_043756905.1 Burkholderiales bacterium
GAAGTACCAGCTCAAGTTGCCCGCCACCCGCTACCGCATCGATGCCGACCCGCTCGCGCAAGACCGCTGCTACACCAGCGAGCGGTTCGTCTGTGGCGACGCCCAACCCACGCTCAACGCCCTGGCCGACTTGCTCGCAGGCCGCGTGCAGATCGACCCGGCTTTTGCGGGCGACCTGAAGCGTGCCCACAGCCAGGCCGTGGCCAGCTTGCGCGACGGCCTGGGGCCCTACAGCGCCATGGTGGATGCCGTGCAAGCCAGCGTCGGCGCGCACTTCAACTGGGTGCGTGACGTTACCGTTTCCAACAGCACCTGGGGCAACCGCGAGCTGCGGCTGAACCACCCGCGCAGCGGCGTGCATGCCGTGGGCGGCGGCATCGGCCTGGGGCTGGCCATGGCCATCGGCGCGGCGCTGGGCGCAGCGGTGCACGGCACGGGCCGCAAGACGCTGCTGCTGGCCGGCGATGGCGGCTTTGTGCTCAGCCTGGGCGAGCTGGCCTGCGCGGTGCAGGAGGGCGCTGACTT
Organism: Burkholderiales bacterium; assembly: GCA_043756905.1. Taxonomy (GTDB): domain Bacteria; phylum Pseudomonadota; class Gammaproteobacteria; order Burkholderiales; family Burkholderiaceae_C; genus Rubrivivax. The sequence goes on from JAYUQE010000386.1 coordinate 526, forward strand.
CACCGTGGTGCTGATGAACGACCAGGGCTACGGTGTGATCAAGAACATTCAAGACGCGCAATATGGCGGCCGGCGCGTCTATGCCGAGTTGCACACGCCCGACTTTGCCCTGCTGGCGCAAAGCTTGAAGTTCGCGCACCGGCGCATCACCAAACTGCAAGATGCACAGGCCGCTTTGGCTGAATTGGGAAAACACCCCGGCCCGAAGATGCTGGAAGTGGACATGCTCAGCGTGGGCGCCTTCAAGACCGCATTTGCCGGCCCGCCGGTGAAGGGCACGGCATGAGCCCGCCCGACGGCCCGAAGGGCGAATTCCGCAGTGCGCAGCACGGAGGTGTACCAATGAGCCCCGCCCGGCAGCCCGAAGGGGCTCGCACCGCAGCGCGCAGCACGAAGGTACACCAGTGACTGACCCGCTGCACGCTCAATTGCCGCTGCGCAGCCTGCCGATCAATGTGGCGGGTGAATGGCGCATGGGCCGCGGCGAGGCCTACGCCAGCCTCTACCCGGCCGATGGCAGCGTGAACGCCGAGCTGAACGCCGCCAGCGCGGCCGATGCCAACGAGGCGGTTGAGCGCGCGCACCACGCCTTCACCCACGGTGACTGGGCGCGGCGCAAGCCGCACCAGCGCGCCACGGTGCTGCACCGCGTGGCCGAAGGCCTGCGCGCACGGCGTGAAGAGCTGGCGCAATGGCAGCGCCGCGACAACGGCAAGCCGATCAACGAAACCCGTGCCTTGGTCGACAGTGCCGCCGGCACGTTCCAGTTCTTTGCGGCCGCATGCGAAACGTTAGAGGATCAGCTCACCCCGATGCGTGGCGACCAGCTCACCATGAGCGTGCACGAGCCGCTGGGCGTAGTGGCCGCCATCACACCGTGGAACTCGCCCATCGCCAGCGAAGCGCAAAAGCTCGCGCCGGCCCTGGCCGCGGGCAACGCGGTGGTGCTCAAACCGGCCGAGATCACGCCGCTGCTGGCGCTGGAGCTGGCGCGCATCTGCGCAGCGGCGGGCGTGCCAAAGGGCATGGTCAGCGTGCTGCCGGGCAAGGGCTCGGTGGTGGGCGATGCGCTGGTGAAGCACCCGCTGGTGCGGCGCGTGGCCTTCACCGGCGGCACGGCCACCGGCCGGCAGATTGCGCATGCCGCGGCCGAAAAGATGATGGGCGTGTCGCTCGAACTGGGCGGCAAGTCACCGACCATGGTGTTCGAAGATTGCGATGTGGAGCAGGCCCTGGCGGGTGTGCTGTACGGCATCTTCAGTTCATCAGGCGAATCGTGCATAGCCGGTTCACGCCTGTTCGTGCAGCGGCGCCTGTATGCCCCGTTCATCGAACGGTTAACGGCGATGGCCAAAGCCCTGCGCGTGGGCGACCCGGTGAGCGAACGCACCCAAATGGGCCCGCTGGTGAGCGTGGCGCACCGCAAGCACGTGGCCAGCTTCGTGCAGCGCGGCCTGGCCGATGGCGCCCGGCTGCTGTGCGGCGGCGCACCGGCCAGCGGCACCGGCCTGAACGGCGAAGACCTGAGCGCCGGCTGCTACTACCTGCCCACCATTCTGGAAGGCCTGCGCAACGACCAGGCCATTTGCCAGGAAGAGATCTTCGGCCCGGTACTGGTGGCCATGCCGTTTGATGACGAAGCCGATTTGCTGGCCCAGGCCAACGACAGCGTCTACGCCCTGGCCGCCGGCATCTGGACGCGAGACTATCAACGCGCCTGGCGCGTGGGCCGCGCGGTGCAGGCCGGCACGGTGTGGATCAACACCTACAAGCAGTTCAGCATCTCCACGCCTTTCGGCGGCTGGCGCGACAGCGGCCTGGGCCGCGAGAAAGGCCGCCTGGGGATGCTGCCCTACATGGAACAAAAGAGTCTGTATTGGGGGCTGGACCCAGCGCCCTGGCCTTGGGCGCAATGACGCGCCAGATTTATTAACGTTTGCGTTTACCTTAGACGACCGCACAGGAGACTTGCATGACTTTCTTCCGCCAAAGCACCCGCCGCCTCACCCTGGGCATCCTGGCCGCCGCCACTGGCCTGTTCGCCGCCAGCCCCGCCGCCGCCCAGGCCTGGCCCAGCAAACCGATCACCGTCGTGGTGGCCTACCCGGCCGGCGGCGACACCGACGCCATCATGCGTGTCTACGCTGAAAAGCTCAGCGCCCGGCTGGGCCAGCAGGTCTTGGTCGACAACCGGCCTGGCGCCAGCGGTGCCATCGGCAATTCATCGGTGGCCAAGGCGCCGGCCGACGGCTACACGCTGCTGTTCACGCCCAGCACCTTCCCCATCGCTCAGCATGTGCTGAAGCTGGCGCCGAACATTGCGCACGATGTCATCAACGACTTCACGCCCATCGTCAAGACCGGCAACATCCCGCTGCTGCTGGTCACCGCGCCCAGCACGGGCGTGAAGGACATGAAGCAGTTGCTGGCCGACGCCAAAGCCGGCAAGGCCTTCACCTACGGCACGCCGGGTGCGGGTTCGCCCATGCACATTGGCGGTGAAATGTTGAATCGCGCGGCCGGCACCAAGATGAGCCATGTGCCCTACCGTGGCGTGGCGCCGGTGGTGACGGATGCGCTGGGTGGCCATGTCACGGTGGGCTGGATCACCCCTGGCGCCGTGGGCCCGCATGTGCAAGGCGGCAAGCTGATTCCCCTGGCCGTGGCCGAGCGCCAGCGCACCAAGCTGATGCCCGACGTGCCCACCTTGATCGAGCTGGGCTACAAGGATCTGGACATCAGCGCCTGGATGGGCCTGGTCGGCCCCAAGGG
>JAYUQE010000387.1:0-3296 GCA_043756905.1 Burkholderiales bacterium
CAAGCCACCTCCAAGCCGATGGTGCTGATCCACGGCCTGTGCATGAGCGACATGCATTGGCATGCGGAGCCAGGGCAGGCGGCGCAAGACGCCCCGGCCGCGCTCGGCCTCGGCGACAGCCTGGCCGCCGCAGGTAGCAACACCGTGCTGACGCTGCGCTACAACTCCGGGCTGCATGTCTCGCACAACGGGCGCGAACTGGCGCAGCGCCTGGAGCAACTGGTGCACGACTGGCCCACGCCGATCACCGAACTCAGCTTGCTGGGTTTCAGCATGGGTGGCCTGCTGGTTCGCAGTGCCTGCCACCACGGTGCGCAGGCCGGCATGCGCTGGGTGGGGTTGCTCAAGCATGCCGTGTTCCTGGCCACGCCGCACCATGGTGCGGCGCTCGAACGTGCCGGTCACTGGCTGGACGGCGTACTGGGCAGCAGTGCCTATTCGGCGCCGTTCGGCAAGCTGATCCAGTTGCGCAGCGCCGGCATCACCGATCTGCGCTACGGCCATGTGCTGGACGACGATTGGCTCGGGCGCGATCGCTTCCGCCGCACGCCGGACCGGCGCACCCCCGTGCCGTTGCCGGCGGGGGTGAACTGCTATGCCTTGGCCGCCACGACGGCAGCGCGGCGCAGCCCATTGGCCGAGCGACTGATCGGCGACCGGCTGGTGAGCGTGCCCAGCGCGCTGGGCCAACACGATGATGCGGCGCGAACGCTTGGTTTTGCAAAGGCCAGGCAGGCGGTGGTCCACGGCATCCACCACATGCAAGTGCCGACCCACCCGGCCGTGCTGTGGCAGCTCCTGGCGTGGTTGGCGCCGGCTTGAGTGCGCCGGCGCCGGCGTTAACGATTGAAGACACTGGCCGGCCACCCGACGCCCTCGGCTTGCGCAGGCCGTCCTGATGCGTGTCTTGTTGCCCACGCCGTTGCACAAACAGACTATTCTCGATCGTTGCAAACGAGTGGTGAAAAATCAACTCGAAAACGCCGCAATCCCCGTGATCGCCCGGCCCAATATCAACGCATGGATGTCATGCGTGCCTTCGTAGGTGTTCACCACCTCCAGGTTCACCAGGTGGCGGGCCACGCCGAATTCGTCGCTGATGCCGTTGCCGCCCATCATGTCGCGCGCCACGCGGGCAATGTCCAGCGCCTTGCCGCAACTGTTGCGCTTCAGGATGCTGGTCACGTCGGTTGAGGCCGTGCCGGCATCCTTCATGCGGCCCAGTTGCAGGCAGCCCTGCAGGCCCAGCGCAATCTCGGTGACCATGTCGGCCAGCTTCTTTTGAATCAACTGGTTGGCTGCCAGCGGGCGGCCGAACTGCGTGCGGTCGAGCACGTACTGGCGCGCGCGGTGGGTGCAGTCTTCCGCCGCACCCAGCGCACCCCAGGCAATGCCGTAGCGCGCACTGTTCAGGCAGGTGAACGGGCCCTTCAAGCCACGCACATCGGGGAAGGCGTTTTCTTCGGGACAGAACACCTGGTCCATCACGATCTCGCCGGTGATGCTGGCGCGCAGCCCCACCTTGCCGTGCAGGGCGGGGGCTGACAGGCCCTTCGCACCCTTGTCGAGAATGAAGCCGCGAATCGCGCCTTCATCGTCCTTGGCCCAGACCACGAAGACATCGGCGATCGGCGAGTTGCTGATCCACATCTTCGCGCCGCTCAGGCTGTAGCCGCCGGCCACCTTGCGCGCGCGCGTGACCATGCTGCCGGGGTCAGAGCCATGGTTGGGCTCGGTCAGGCCGAAGCAGCCGATCCATTCGCCGCTGGCCAGCCTGGGCAGGTACTTCTGCTTTTGCGCCTCGGTGCCGAATTCGTTGATCGGCACCATCACCAGCGAGCTTTGCACGCTCATCATCGAGCGATAGCCGGAGTCGACCCGCTCCACTTCGCGCGCGATGAGGCCGTAGCACACATAGTTCAGGCCGGCACCGCCATAGGCTTCGGGGATGGTGGGGCCGAGCAGGCCGAGCTCGCCCATTTCGCGGAAGATGGCCACGTCGGTCTTCTCGTTGCGAAAGGCGTCGGTCACCCGGGGCAGCAGCTTGCCCTGGCAGTATGCTGCGGCGGCGTCGCGCACGGCGCGTTCATCGGCGCTGAGTTGGGCGTTGAGCTGCAACGGGTCAGCCCAATCGAAGGAGGCTTTGGCGGTGGCCATGGTCAGGGTTCCTGGAAATGTGAAGGAAAGGGGGCTCAGTCTGGCACGACTGCGGTGACTTCGATCTCGACCTTGGCTCGGTCTTCGATCAGCGCCACCACCTGCACCGCGGTCATGGCGATGTCGTAGTGGCCGATCAGCTCACGAAATGCCTGGCCGATCTGCGGCAGCGCGGCCAGGTATTCGCGCTTGCTGGTGACGTACCAGGTCATGCGCGTGATGTGCTGCGGCCTGGCGCCGCCGGCTTCGAGCACAGCCACCACGTTGGCCAAGGCCTGGCGCGCCTGGGCGCCGAAATCATCGCTGTGGAACACGCTATGCGCGTCCCAGCCGACCATGCCGGCCACGAAAATTTGGCGGCCGTGCGCGGCCACGCCATTGGCATAGCCCTTGGGGCGCGGCCAGCCGTTGGGCAACAAGGCTTGCATGGTGATTTCTCCTGGAACGTTCAGGGCAGCTCGTGCAGCTTGAAGCGCTGCAACTTGCCGGTGGGCGTGCGCGGCAACGCATCTACAAACGCCACCGCGCGCGGGTATTTGTACGGTGCCACCGTTTGCTTGACGAAGTCTTGCAGCGTCTTGACCATCGCCTCGCCGCGAGCATGCCCCGCTCGCAACACCACGAACGCTTTGACGAGCTGGCCACGTTGCGCATCGGCCACGCCAATCACGCCGCAATCGGCCACGGCCGGGTGCTGCATCAAAGCATCTTCCACCTCGGGGCCGGCGATGTTGTAGCCGGCCGAGATAATCATGTCGTCGGTGCGTGCGTGGTAGTGAAAGTAGCCGTCGGCGTCTTGCGTGTAGGCGTCGCCCGTGACGTTCCAGCCGTCGCGCACATAGGTGGTCTGGCGCGCATCGGCCAGGTAGCGGCAGCCCGTGGGGCCCTTCACGCGCAGCTTGCCCACGGTGCCGGCGGGCACCGGCTGGCCGGCGTCGTCGACCACCTCGGCGCGGTAGCCGGGCACGGCCACGCCGGTGGCGCCGGGCCGCGCATGGTCTTCGTCGGCGGAAATGAAGATGTGCAGCAACTCGGTGGCGCCGATGCCGTCGATGATCTCGATGCCGGTGGCCTGCTTCCACAGGGCCCGGGTCGACGCCGGCAGCGCCTCGCCGGCCGAAACACATTTGCGCAGCGTG
>JAYUQE010000388.1:0-3293 GCA_043756905.1 Burkholderiales bacterium
CCTACGACGAATCGGCCGACCTGAAGGCCATGATCAAGGCCAATCTGGTGGCCGAATGCGTGGCCATCGAAAGCTACAGCCAACTGATCGCGCTGATTGGCGACCAGGACAGCACCACCCGGCGCTTGCTTGAAGACATCCTGAGCGACGAGCAAGGCCATGCTGACGAATTGAAGGACTGGCTCAGCGATTGAGCACCCGTCAGTCTTCAACCCCGCACCACCACCAACCCAACAGGAGTACCCCATGAACCTGAGACATCTGTGCACCGTGACCGCCGCCGTCACCGCCTTCGGGCTGATCACGCTTTCCGGCTGCGCCGTCACGCGCGGCCAGGAAACCGTGGGCGCCTACGTTGACGACGTCGCCATCACCACCGCGGTGAAAGCCCGCATGATCGACAACGCCGATGTCGACGCCATCAGCATCAAGGTCGAAACGCTCAACGGCGTGGTCATGCTGTCGGGCTTTGCCAAGAATACCTTGGAACGCACCGCGGCCGAGAACGTCACGCGCAAGGTCAACGGCGTGAAGTCGGTGCGCAACGAAATCGTCGTTCGGCCCTGAGCCAACGCCAGCCTTCACCACCACAGCGAAAGGACATACGCATGAACTGGGATCAAATTCAAGGCAATTGGAAGCAAGTCACCGGCAAGGCCAAGGAGCAATGGGGCAAGCTGACGGATGACGACATGGATGTCGTGGCCGGCCGCCGCGACCAGCTCGCCGGCAAGATCCAGGAACGCTACGGCGTGGCCCTGGACGATGCCGAAAAGCAGATCGCCGAGTGGCAACGCAGCGCCAGCGATAGATGGTTCAGCAAGGATGCACCGGGAACGGCACCGCGCGTCTGACCGGTTGAACCGCACGCGCCCCGCCGCCCGCAAGGGCGCCGGGGCGTTTTTCATTTGCTGGCCCAGCGACGTGGCGAGCGCGTCGCTTGTTGATTGCCTTCGACGCGCCGCGCACCCGTCAGCCGAACATCGCAAACGGCTCGAAGCGGCCACGCAGCAGCGCGCTATCGCCCTTCGCACCGAGCCAGCCTTGTGCCAGCGTCGCGTAGACGCGGCGGAAGTCGGTGGTATGGCGCAGGTTGTCGTCGGCCGTGCGGCCGCTTAACGAGACCACCTCGCCGTACTGGCCGCCGCTCACCGGCTTGCCGGCAATGAACATCGGCCCGGCGGTGCCATGGTCGGTGCCGAGGTTGGCGTTTTCGGGCACGCGCCGGCCGAATTCGGAGAAGGCCATCAGCACCACATCGTCGGCGCGACCGATGCGCTCCATGTCGCGCATGAAGCCGCTGACGGCGTCCGACACGTAGGTGAGCAGCCGCTGGTGCAACTCGGCCTGGTGGACGTGCGTGTCGAACGCGTTGTTGCGATACGCAACGTAGTACAGCCGCGCCGGCAGCCGGGCATCAATCAGCGCAGCGACCTTCTGCAAGTCCAGCGGCAGCACGCCGTAGTCGACCGGTGTGCGGTAGCGCGCGCAGGCGTCGCGCACGCGCTGCGAGGCGTCGCGCGCACTCGCTGCCACCTCGTGCAAATAGCGGCGATTGGCACTCGCGTCGGCCGCCGGCGGCTGCACGCGATCGATCAGCCCGCGCTCTTCGAACAACGCCTGGCGCACGAAACGCGCCGGGTCGTCGAACACCACCGGCACCTGCTTCGGGCTGGTCACCGCGAGCGACTGCGAGGACCCGATGTTGACGATCAGGCCCGGCACGGTGTCGGGGCGCAGCGCATCGGCCAGCCGGCCGACCCAGCCGGTCTGCTCGCCGCTGTTGGGCGCTGCCGTGTGCCAATAGGCCATCGACGCGAAGTGCGAGAAGCTGGGCTGGTCGTAGCCGCAGCCGTGCACGATGGCCAGGCGGCCGTCCTTGTACAGCCGTTCGAGCCCGCCCAGGCCCGGGTTCAGGCCGTGGCGATCATCGAGCTTGCGCAAGCGCTCGGGCCGGATCGCGAGGTTGGGCCGCAGACGGTAGTAAATGTCGTCGGCATACGGCACCACGGTGTTGAGGCCGTCGTTGCCACCCGACATTTCGAACACGACGAGGATGCGCTCGTTGCCCGCCGCGGCTCGCGCAGCGCGCCACGGCGCCAGGCCCAGTGGCAAGCCGAGGCCGGCAGCGAGCAGCGCGCGCCGCAGGCCTTGTGTGGTCGATGAAGGCGCAGGGGAGTGCAACGGGTCGATCATCTCAGTGGTCCTTGGCGGCTGGTGCCATCTGTGACGCATGGAACAGCTCGTTCCAAGCGAACGCCGCGGAACCGGCTCTGCCGGGCCGCTGGCGTTGCCCCCTTGAGGGGGCTGAGCGCGGACGAGAAACAGTCCCTGCGGACTGTTTCTCGCCTGCGAAGGCCTTCCGGCCTGCCAGCCGGAGGGCGCGCGAAGCGCGTAGGGGGTGTTTCATTCACTCATCCGAGTTGGTAGTCGGGGCTGCTGAGCATCAGGTGCAGCACCATGCGCAGGCCGTCTTCCATGTAGCTCTTCGCGCGCTCGATGCGGTCGGTGCCGAGTTGGGCAGTCAAAAAGGCTGTCCACGCCGCGCGATCTTCGCTGCCCGGCGCCACGCTGAAGAAGTGCCGCGCGAGCAGGTCGACCGCGTCGGCGCTGGTCGCCGCGCCGCCCGCCAGCACCAACGCGCTCAGGTTAACGCGCGCCAGCGTGCGCGGAATCGGCTTGATGACTTCGACCGCCTTCTGCCAGCCGCGGTAGCTGCCGTAGCGGGTGTTGAAGTCCTCCTCGCGGTCGAGCGCGCGGCTGGCCTGCGACATGCCCTCGCCAGCGCCGGTCATGCCCTCAGGCATCGTCGCCGCGCTGATGTCCAGCCCGCGCGAGATGCGTTCGTGCACCGCGCGCACCTCGGCGCCGACGAGGATCATCGGGTAGCGGTCGTTGGCGGGTGCCATGAAGTCGGGGAACATCAGGTCGCGCACGAAATTGCCGCGCTCGATCAGCAGCCCCGGCGTGATCCATGCCCGGCCGTAGGCCCAGCCTGCCACCGTCGGCGGGCGCAGCAGGTGCTGGCCGAGCGAGCGCGTGGTTTCGTTGAAGTCGGGCAGGCCGGGCATGTGGGTCAGGCCGAGCCTGCGGTAGGTTGAGACCACCAGCTCCACCGGGCTCTTGATTCGCGTGCCGACCGACGCCGCGCTGTAGAAGTCGCGCGACAGGAAGATCGTTTCGAGCAGCGGCGCAAGCTCGTAGCGGCTCTCGCGCAGCACCGCGCCGAGCCGGCGCACGGTGGCCGGCGAGATTTCGTCGCGCACGAAGTAGCGGTACAGGCGTGAGGCGAT
>JAYUQE010000389.1:0-9088 GCA_043756905.1 Burkholderiales bacterium
GGCGCAGACCCGCTCGCCCAGCGCCACGCCGGCCACGGCCAGGTCTTGCGCCGCGCCGGCCACGACCGTTCCCGCCACTTCCAGGCCGGGCAGGTCAGACACGCCCCGCGGCGGCGGGTACAGGCCGCGGCGTTGCAGCACATCTGGACGGTTAATGCCCGATGCGGCCACGCGGATCAACAACTCACCCGCGGCCGCCACCGGGTCGGGGCGATGCGCCGGCACCAATACTTCCGGCCCGCCGGGCTGCTTGATTTCAATGGCACGCATGGTTCACCCTCTTGTTGCTCAAAGTTGGGGCGGCAGGACTTATTCGCGTGACGGGCCTGGCTCACCCGCTGGGCCGGTGGCTGCCACTTCAGGTGCAGCAGCCTCGCGTTCGCGGCGCGGCGGGCGATCGCCACGATCGCCACGATCGCCACGGTCGCCGCCGCGGTAGCCACCCCGGTCACCCCGGTCACTGCGCTCACGGCGCGGGCGGTCTTCTTCTTCCGGCATGCCCTCGGGCCGATCGAGCAAAGCCTTGAGCGACAGCTTGATGCGGCCCTTCTCGTCGGTTTCCAGCACCTTGACCTTGACGACCTGCCCTTCCTTCAAGAAATCTTCCACACGCTCGACGCGCTGGTGCGCGATCTGGCTGATGTGCAGCAGGCCATCTTTGCCGGGCAGGATGTTCACGAGCGCGCCGAACTCCAAAATCTTGGTGATTGCGCCTTCATAGACCTTGCCCACTTCGGCTTCGGCGGTGATCTCGGTGATGCGCTTCTTGGCGAACTCGGCCTTGTCGGCATCGACGCTGGCGATGGTGATGGTGCCGTCTTCGCCGATGTCGATGGTGCAGCCGGTTTCTTCTGTCAGCGCGCGGATGGTGGAGCCGCCCTTGCCGATCACGTCGCGGATCTTTTCCGGGTTGATCTTCATCGTGTACAGGCGCGGGGCGAACTGGCTCACCTCGGTCTTCGCACCGCTCACCGATTCCACCATCTTGCCCAGGATGTGCAGGCGCGCTTCCTTGGCCTGGGCCAAGGCGACTTGCATGATTTCCTTGGTGATGCCCTGGATCTTGATGTCCATTTGCAGCGCGGTCACGCCCGCGCCGGTGCCGGCCACCTTGAAGTCCATGTCGCCCAGGTGATCTTCATCGCCCAGGATGTCGGTCAGCACGGCGAAGCGGTTGCCGTCCTTGATCAGGCCCATGGCGATGCCGGCCACGTGGGCCTTCATCGGCACGCCCGCGTCCATCAAAGCCAGGCAGCCACCACACACCGATGCCATCGACGACGAGCCGTTGCTCTCAGTGATCTCGCTCACCACGCGCAGCGTGTAGGGAAAGTCTTCCTTGCTCGGCAGCGCGGCAATCAGAGCACGCTTGGCCAGGCGGCCATGGCCGATTTCGCGGCGCTTGGGGCTGCCCACGCGGCCCGTTTCGCCAGTGGCGAACGGCGGCATGTTGTAGTGCAGCATGAAGCGGTCTTCGTAGTCGCCTGAAAGAGCATCAATGCGCTGCGCGTCGCGCTCGGTGCCCAGCGTGGCGGCCACCAGGGCTTGCGTCTCGCCGCGGGTGAACAAAGCCGAGCCGTGGGTGCGCGGCAGCACGCCGGTGCGGATTTCGATCGGGCGCACGGTGCGCGTGTCGCGGCCGTCGATGCGCGGCTCGCCCGACAGAATCTGGCTGCGCACGATCTTGGCTTCGATGTCGAACAGCAGGCCTTCCACCTTCACCGCATCAAAGGCCAGGCCTTCGGCTGTGAGTGCGGCCTTGGTGGCGGCGGTGGCTTCGCGGCAGGCCTGTGTACGGGCTTGTTTGCTGCGGATTTGATAGGCCGCGCGCAGCGGGCCTTCTGCCAGGCCATTCACCTTGGCGATGAAGGCTTCGTCTTTGGCTGGGGCGGCCCAAGTCCATTCGGGCTTGCCGGCGTCGCGCACCAGTTCGTTGATCGCCTTGATGGCGATGTTGCCCTGCTCGTGGCCAAAGACCACCGCGCCGAGCATCACTTCTTCGCTCAACTGGTCGGCTTCGGATTCCACCATCAGCACGGCGGCTTCGGTGCCGGCCACCACCAGGTCGAGCTTGGATTCAGCGATCTGCGTCTTGCTCGGGTTGAGCACATAGGCACCGTTGAGATAGCCCACACGCGCCGCGCCGATGGGGCCGCTGAACGGGATGCCCGAGATGGCCAAAGCGGCGCTGGAGCCGATGAGCGCAGCGATGTCCGCCGGCACTTCGGGGTTGAGCGACAGCACGTGGATGACCACTTGCACTTCGTTGTAGAAGCCCTCGGGGAACAGCGGGCGGATGGGGCGGTCGATCAAGCGGCTGGTTAACGTTTCCAGCTCACTGGGGCGGCCTTCGCGTTTGAAGAAGCTGCCCGGGATCTTGCCCGCAGCGTAGGTCTTCTCGATGTAGTCCACCGTCAGCGGGAAGAAGTCTTGCCCGGCCTTGGCCTCGGTCTTGGCCACCACGGTGGCCAGCACCACGGTGTCGTCCATGCTCACCAGCACGGCGCCGCTCGATTGGCGCGCGATTTCGCCGGTTTCAAGGGTCACCGTGTTGGCGCCCCACTGGAAGGTCTTGGTGACTTTGTTGAAGATGCTCATTGCGGTGTCTCCGTTTGGGGGTGGGCACGCTTGCGGTGGTGCCGAAAGACCAGGAGCCTGTGGTGGCGCGCCACCTTGCCTGCCTGCGCAATGCCATTCCAGCGCCGCCCGCGCTGCGGGGCGGTGGTGGAATGACACAGCAGCGCTGTCACCAGGCCATGCTCCAAAGGCGACAGCCTGTGCTGGTGCTTTCCAGGCAGGCGTGTCGCATCAGGTTTTTGACTTTTCCAAAACTACTTGCGCAGGCCGAGTTTGGCGATCAGCGTGGTGTAGCGCTCAGCGTCGGTGTCTTTGAGGTAAGACAGCAGGCTCTTGCGCTTGTTGACCATCTTCAACAGGCCGCGGCGGCCGTGGTGGTCTTTGAGGTGGGTCTTGAAGTGCGGCGTCAACTCGTTGATGCGGGCCGTCAGCAGGGCCACTTGCACTTCGGGGGAGCCAGTGTCTGCGGGGCCACGGGCGTGGGCCTTGATGACTTCGGCGGTTTGGGCGCTGGCCATGGTCATGGCGTTTCCTTGTGTATTGGAAGCCACCATGAAACGCCCCCGGGGCGGGGCGCAGCGCAGCGGTTTCCTGGTTTGACTTGCGAACGCGGGTGAAACCGACCCACGCCGTGCTTGAACGCCCTTGACACAACGTGCTTCGAGCAAAACCGTTGGATTATAGCCAGGCTCGGCGGCCCGTCCCCTTGCCCGTGTTGACCCAACTCAAACAGCCACCCCTTGAAGCCGCGCCGTGTGCAGCCACATGGGGAGCATGGGCCCGGCGCCGGTTTGCCAGGCCTTCACTGCACCAAGGAGTTCACCATGTTCCTCGTCCCCATGACTCGCCACACCTCTGACTTGGCGCGCAACGTCGAGCGCTTCTTTGATGATGGCTTTGACCGCTTCCTGGCCCCGGCTGCCGAAGGGCTGCGCAGCCCCGCGCTCGACGTGGCCGAGTCCGACAAGGCCTACACCGTGAAGATCGATCTGCCCGGCGTGGGCAAGGAAGACGTGAAGATCGCCATCGACGGCCGGCGTGTCACCGTGGAAGCGCAAACCCGCAAGGCTGACGAGAAGAAGGAGGCCGACCGCATCGTCTATCGCGAGCGTTCGCAGGCCAGCTACTCGCGCAGCTTCAACCTGGCGCAAGAGGTCGATCAGGCTGAGTCCGCGGCGCAAATGGACCAGGGTGTGCTGACCCTGACATTGTCCAAGCGCCGTGCCAACGGGGCGGCGCAACTGACCGTCAAGTAAGCTTCCCCTGCCCCAGTTCGGCCAAAGGCCAGCGCGGCCGCACTTCAAAGGTGGCCGCGCCGGTGATGCCGGTGGTGATGCCGGTGGTGGGCGGCAAGCCGCGCTGCCAGCGCATGGCGGCGGCCAGCGCGATCATGGCGCCGTTGTCGGTACACAGCGCCAGGGCCGGGTAGTGCACCTGCGCGCCCAGGCGCGCGCACGCCGGGCCCAGACGCTCGCGCAGCTGCGCATTGGCGCCCACGCCGCCCGCCACCACCAACCGCTTCAGGCCACTGGCCTTGAGCGCGCGTTGCGCCTTGGCGCACAACACGTCAACGATGGCTGCCTGGGTGCTGGCCGCCATGTCGGCGCGCACCGGGTCTGAAAGCGGCTGCGGCAGCCGCGCCAGCTTCACCGCCACAGCGGTCTTCAGGCCGGAAAAAGAGAAGTCCAACCCCCCGGCGCCGAGCAAGGGGCGCGGCAAATCGAACGCGCGCTCGTCACCCTGTTCGGCCAACCTGGCCAGCGCCGGCCCGCCCGGGTAACCCAGGCCGAGCAGCTTGGCGGTCTTGTCGAAGGCCTCGCCCGCGGCGTCATCCACCGTTTCACCCAGCAACTCGTATTGGCCGACGTCTTGCACCCGCATGAGTTGCGTGTGGCCACCCGACACTAACAGCGCGATGAAGGGGAACTGCGGCGCATCGTCGCTCAAGAACGGCGAGAGGAGATGCCCTTCCAGGTGATGCACCGGCCAGGCCGGCTTGTTCAGGGCCATGGCCAGCGCCGCGGCCATGCCGGCACCCACCAGCAGCGCGCCGGCCAGGCCCGGCCCCTGGGTGTAAGCCACGGCGTCGATCTCATCGAGCCGGCAGTTCGCCTGCGCCAACACCTGGCGGGTCAGCGGCAACAGGCGGCGGATGTGGTCGCGCGACGCCAGCTCCGGCACTACGCCGCCATAAGCCTGATGCATCTCGACCTGGCTGTGCAGGGCGTCGGCCAGCAGCGTGGGTGTGCCGGCCGCAGCAGCCCGCACCAGGGCCACGCCGGTTTCGTCGCAAGACGATTCAATGCCCAGGATCAGCACGCCGCACTCAATGGTTTTCGCGTGCGTGGTTGATCGTGTACTTGGGCAACTCGATCGTCACGTCTTGCTGCGCAAGAATCGCCTGGCAAGACAGGCGCGACAGCGGTGTGAGGCCCCAGGCGCGATCGAGCAGGTCTTCCTCGCTTTCATCCATTTCGCCAAGCGACTTGAAACCCTCGCGCACGATCACGTGGCAGGTGGTGCAGGCACAGCTCATTTCGCAGGCATGCTCGATGGCGATGCCGTTTTCAAGCAAGGCTTCGCACACTGATGTGCCCGGTTCGGCACGGATCTCGTCGCCCAGCGGACACAGCTCGGCATGGGGCAGGATCTTGATCACCGGCATCTCGTTCAGACCTCGTCAATGCGGCGGCCGGCCAGGGCCTGCTGGATGCCACGGTTCATGCGCGCGGCGGCGAAGTGTTCGGTGCCATCGGCCAGCGCCTTGACTGCGGCGTCGATCGCCGCGGTGTCTTCGGTGTTGGCGGCGGCCTGGGTCAAACGCATCAGGCCTGCGATGGCATCACGCTGCGCCGGCGTGAGCAAGTCACCATCGGCTTGCAGGGCCGCGGCCGCGGCCAGCGTCATGCGCTGCGCTTCAACACGGGCTTGGCGCAGGGCGCGGGCAGACATGTCGGCTTGGGCGTGGGTGAAGCTGTCGCGCAGCATGTTGGCGATCTGGTCATCCGCCAAGCCGTAGCTGGGTTTGACCACCACGTTGGCTTGGACGCCGGAGCCGGTTTCCTGCGCCGCCACGCTGAGCAGGCCGTCGGCATCGACCTGGAACGTGACGCGAATGCGCGCCGCACCGGCCACCATGGACGGTATGCCGCGCAACTCGAAGCGCGCCAGCGAACGGCAGTCGCTGACCAGTTCGCGTTCGCCTTGCACCACGTGCACCGCGAGTGCGGTTTGGCCGTCCTTGAAAGTCGTGAAGTCTTGCCCGCGCGCGGTCGGGATGGTGCTGTTGCGCGGGATGATTCGCTCGACCAACCCACCCATGGTTTCAAGCCCCAGCGACAGCGGAATCACGTCGAGCAGCAACAAATCGGCGGCACCCGCGTTGCCAGCCAGCGCGTTGGCCTGAATGGCCGCGCCGAGCGCCACCACTTCGTCGGGGTTCAGGTTGGTCAGCGGCGGCTTGCCGAAAAATTCAGCCACCGCCGCTTGAACCATCGGCATGCGGGTCGAGCCGCCGACCATCACCACGCCCTGCACGCCGGCCTTGTCGGCGCGGGCGTCGCGCAGCACCTTGCGCAACGCGGCCAGCGTGCGGGCGAGCAGACCTTTGCCAAGCGCTTCGAATTGATCGCGCGTGACGCGCACCGAGAGCTCGCCGCCATTGATCGGGCAGGCCAGCGTGGCATGGTCGCTGGCCGAGAGCTTTTCTTTTGCGGCCCGCGCGGCCACCAGCACCGCGCGCTTGTCTTGCGCGGTGTCGGCCGTGA
Source organism: Burkholderiales bacterium (assembly GCA_043756905.1). Classification (GTDB taxonomy): domain Bacteria; phylum Pseudomonadota; class Gammaproteobacteria; order Burkholderiales; family Burkholderiaceae_C; genus Rubrivivax. The sequence goes on from JAYUQE010000389.1 coordinate 6,345, forward strand.
GGCCCGCCTGCGCCAGCGCCCAGTCGGCCAGCAGGCGGTCGAAGTCGTCGCCGCCCAGCGCCGAATCGCCGCCGGCGGCGATCACTTCGAAGACGCCTGCGGTCAAGCGCAGCAAAGAAATATCGAAGGTGCCGCCGCCGAGGTCGTAGATCGCGTACAGGCCTTCCGAGCCGTGTTCCAGACCGTAGGCGATGGCTGCTGCGGTGGGCTCGTTGATCAGGCGCAGCACGTTCAGGCCAGCCAGTTGCGCGGCGTCTTTGGTGGCCTGGCGTTGCGCGTCGTCGAAGTAGGCCGGCACGGTGACGACGGCACCGAACAACTCGTCGTCGAAGCTGTCTTCGGCACGGAAGCGCAGCGTTGCCAAGATCTCGGCCGACACCTGCACCGGCGACTTGATGCCGTCGACCGTTTGAATTTGAACCATGCCCGGCGTGTCGATGAAGTCGTAGGGCAGCTTGGCGCGGTCGCCAATGTCGGCCAAGCCGCGTCCCATGAAGCGCTTGACCGAGACGATGGTGTTGCGCGGGTCGGTGGCGGCTTCAGCGAGCGCGTCGTGGCCGATCTGACGGCGGCCTTCGGCGAGATAGCGCACCGCCGACGGCAGGATCACGCGGCCGGCTGAGTCGGGCAAGCATTCGGCCACGCCGTGGCGCACCGCAGCCACCAGCGAATGCGTGGTGCCCAGGTCGATGCCCACCGCGATGCGCCGCTGGTGCGGATCGGGCGCGCCACCGGGTTCGGAAATTTGCAGAAGAGCCATGGCGTTATTGTCCCAGCGCTTCCAGGCGCTGATCGACATCGCTGGCAAAGCGCTCAACGAACATGAGGGCTCTGACCTGCTGCACGGCTGCGGCGAAATCGCGTTGGTCGTCGAGCGTGGCCTGCAAGCTCGTGATCGCGGCGCGGCGATGCGCCGCCACTTCGTCGGCCAGCGCTTCGACCGCCGGCAGCGCGTGGGCTTCGTCCAGCGATTCACGCCACGCCATCTGCTGCACCAGGAAGCCTGTGGGCATGGCGGTGTTGACCTCGGCGTTCACCGGTGCGCCGTTCAGTTCGCACAGGTACGCGGCGCGCCGCAGCGGGTCTTTCAGCCGCTGATAGGCCTCGTTGACGCGCACCGCCCACTGCATGGCCACGCGTTGAGCGGCGGCACCGTCAGCCACGAAACGATCGGGATGCACCTCGGCCTGCAGGGCGCGCCAGCGCGCATCGAGCGCGTCGGCGTCGAGCGCGAAGCGGGGCGCGATGTCGAACAGTTCGAAGTCGGTGCTGGCAAGATTCATGGCTCGGGGATCAAGGCGTAAAAAAGGCGCGACCACGGCCGCGCCTTTGACGATTCGAAATGCCCTCAGACGCGGAACGACTCGCCGCAACCGCAGCGGTCTTTCTCGCGCGGGTTGTGAAACTTGAAGCCTTCGTTCAGGCCTTCGCGCACGAAGTCGAGTTCGGTGCCGTCGAGGTACGGCAGGCTTTTCGGATCGATCAGCACCTTCACGCCGTGGCCTTCGAACACCACATCTTCAGGCGCTATGTCGTCGGCGTATTCGAGCTTGTAGGCCAGCCCCGAACAACCGGTGGTTTTCACGCCCAGACGCACACCCACGCCCTTGCCGCGCTTGGTGATGTAGCGCGACACATGGCGTGCCGCCGCTTCGCTCAAGGTGACGGCCATCGGTCAGAGCGCTTTGGCGGCGGCCTGCGTTTGCGCCTCGGCCTGCACTGCGGCGGACTTGGCTTTGTAGTCATTCACCGCCGCCTTGATCGCGTCTTCGGCGAGGATGGAGCAGTGAATCTTGACCGGCGGCAGTGCCAGTTCCTCGGCGATGTGCGTGTTCTTGATGGTCAAGGCTTCGTCCAGCGACTTGCCCTTGACCCACTCGGTCACGAGTGAGCTGGACGCGATGGCCGAGCCGCAGCCATAGGTCTTGAACTTCGCGTCTTCGATCAACCCGGTCAGCGGGTTGACCTTGATCTGCAGCTTCATCACGTCGCCGCAGGCCGGCGCGCCCACCATGCCGGTGCCGACCGAGTCGTCGCCCTTGTCGAAGGAACCGACGTTGCGCGGATTCTCGTAATGCTCAACCACTTTTTCGCTGTAGGCCATCTCGATCTCCTTAAAACTTCAGTGCTGCCGCGAGGACGCGGCGGGAACAGCGCCGGGCCGCTCCCAAGCGGCCCCGCACTCCCTCGGGGGGTGGCTGCGGTATGCCGCAACCGGGGGCCTCATTTCTAATGAGCCGCCCATTGGATGGTGCTGATGTCCACACCGTCCTTGTACATGTCCCACAGTGGGGACAGATCACGCAGTTTGGCAACGCGGTCTTTCAGCGTCGCGACCACGTAGTCGATTTCTTCGACCGTGGTGAAGCGGCCGATGGTCATGCGAAGCGAAGAATGTGCGAGTTCATCGCTGCGACCCAGCGCGCGCAGCACATAGCTCGGCTCCAGGCTGGCCGAGGTGCAGGCCGAGCCCGACGACACCGCGATGCCCTTGATGCCCATGATCAGCGACTCGCCCTCGACGAAGTTGAACGACATGTTCACGTTGTGCGGAACGCGCTTTTCGGCGTGGCCGTTGAGGAAGGTTTGCTCGATGCCCGACAGGCCGTTGATCAGCCGCTGCTGCAGCATGCGGATGCGTTCGTTCTCGACACCCATCTCCATCTTGGCGATGCGGTAGGCCTCACCCATGCCGACGATCTGGTGCGTGGGCAGCGTGCCCGAGCGCATGCCGCGTTCGTGAC
>JAYUQE010000390.1:0-9085 GCA_043756905.1 Burkholderiales bacterium
CGCACCTGCCACACCAGTTCTTGCAGCGCCACCATGTCCTGTGGGTACTGAATGATGGGCCGGCCCAACCAGTCGAAGTTGTAGACATATTGCTTGGCCATCGACTCAGCCAACCAGGCTTGCGACAAGGCCTGGAAGCCATCGTCACGCGCGTATCCAGCCAGACGCTGGGCGCGTTCGTGGTGAAACTGTTCAACCGGGTGGCTTTGCATGACGTTCTTCTCTTTCAGGCGCGGCAGGGCTGTTCAAGGCGCAGCAGCTCGGGCAGTTTGTCGAGCAACTGCGCGGGCTGCCAATTGAACTCACGCTGCATCCGGGCAATCGACACCGGCGCCGGGCTGGGCAGGCGCTGCGTGCGCGTGGCAGCCAGGCTGGCGCCGCAAAGTTCACCCAGCCGTTCGAACAATGTGGCATTGCTGAGGTTGACGCCGCTGGCCACGTTGTAGGCGGCTTGCGTGCCTTGGGTGGCGATGTGCACCAGCGCCGTCACTACGTCGCTGATCTGCACGTAGTCGCGCACGGCGTGGCGGCAGCAGTCGATCGTCAACGCCTCGCGCTGTGCTTGCACCTGGCGCAGCAAATCGCCCAGGAAGCCGGGCGAGTCATCAACGCCGGCGTAGACGCAACTCAGCCGTGCCACGAGCGCACGCCCGGCGCTGGCATGGCGGCACAGCGCCTCGCCCAGGGCCTTGGACAAGTCGTACACATGGCGCGGGAGGGCCGGGTTGAGTGTCAGGTGGCTGTCTTCGTCGGCTGGGTAGCCGGGCAGGGTGTCGTACAGGCGGGTCGACGACAGGTACACCAGGCGGTCGAAACGCCCGTGTTCGAGCAACTCGTTGAGCAAGCTCACATGGGCGGCCACCGTGGCATGCGGGTGCTGTGCAAAGTCGCCCGTGAGGCCGGCGCAATAGAACACCGTGCCGAGTTCGCGGCGCGTGAAGTTCGGCGCGTGGCGCGGGCTGGCCCAGCATTCCCAGCCCTGGCGCTTCAGGTGGGCCAGAAGGTGAGCGCCGATGAAGCCGTCTGCGCCGACCACGGTGGCTTGTTTCTTCATTCACGTTCTCCGATCTTCATCAAGGGCCTGCCGGCATGCACCTCATGCGCGCCGACTTCACCGCGCACCACCGAGCCCGCGCCGATGACGCAGCCGCGGCGCAGCACCGCGCCGTCAAGCAGCACGCAGTTGGCGCCGATCCAGCAGTCGTCTTCAATCACGATGCCGCCGCGGCTGGGCGCGAAGCCTTGTTCGCGAATCAGGCGCGACTTGTCTTTAACCGCATGGTTCACTGGCGCCAGCGTGGTGTTGGCGGCAATCGCCACATGGTTGCCGATGCGAATGCCGTTGCCGCTGTACAGCACGCAGCCCGAGTTGATGGCCACGTGCTCGCCGATCAGCACATCGCCGCTGCCGCCGGCCGGCTTGATCTTCACGAAGCTGTCGATCATTGAATGCGCGCCCACGCTGATGCGCGTGCCGCGCACCGAGTCTTCGATGTCGCACAGCGGCGAGACGCGGGCGGTGGCGTGAATCTCAATCATTTGAAGCCGCTCAGGCGGGCACCAACCCGAAGCGTTCGCACAGGTCGCGCTCGCGCACGATTTGCAAGTTGCGCGCATGGCGTTCGTGCAGGCTGGGCTCGAAGTTGCTGATGCGGTCGCTGACGAACAGCAGCGCGTCCTTCAGGCTGGCTTGCGGGGCTTCGTTCACAAACTCCACCGGCCGCTCGGCGTGGCGCTTCAGGTAGGCCTTGGCATGCGGGTCGAACGGCCCCACGCACACCAGCCGCTGCATGCCGCGGTTAAGGGTGATGTCCTTGAGCAGGAAGTGCAGGGTGGCCTGCGAGGCCAGCGTTTCCATCGGCACGGGCAGCAGGTTTTCGTAGCCCATGCCTTTCAGGCGCATGGCCAGGGTGTGGGTGTCCACCGGGTCGCGGTTCTGAATGTGGCGCAGGCGCACGGCCACCGAAATGCGCACCGCAATCATGTGCTGGATGCGCAGGTGAAAGCCGGCGCGCTCTTCCGCGCCGATGCTGCTGCCGGCCTTGGCCAGCATGTATTCAAGCCCGCCGCGGTAGCGGTCCCAGGCGATCTCGACTTCACCGCTGCCCACTTGCGTGCGGTCTTCGTCGGCAAAGTAGCGTGTCATCGACACGTAGAAGGGCTGCTTGTTGATGCGCACGCTGCCCTGGCTGAGGTAGTCGGCCGCTTGGCTGAAGGCATAGAAGGCGATGTCGTTAACCCTTGGCATCAGCCGCTGCATCACCTCGGTGCGGGCAATGTAGATCTCGGGGAAGATGTGGTGGCGCAGGATGTAGCTGAGGAACTCGCCATGCGCACCGCGCGCAATGTGCAGGTCGTGCGGCACGCTGTAGAACTGGCCCTGCTCCTTCTGCGCGACCAGGTCATAGAGTTGCCACGGCGCGTACGTGATGGCGATGCCCGGGTCGGCCTCCATCGCGGCCACGGCAGCGGCCAGCGGCTCGCCCAGCACGCAATCGTCGTCGGCCAGGTACATCATGTAGCGGCCCTGGGCCTGCGTCATGGCGTGCACCACGTTGGGGTAGCAGCCGATCGTCTCAGTGTGGCGCACGGCACGGATCGGCAGCGCACCAGAGTGCTTCGCCACCACGGCCGGTGTGTCGTCGCTGCTGCCGTTGTCTGAAATCACGATCTCGTAGGCGTACGGGAAACCCGCCATCTGCTGCGCCAGCGCGCCGAGCAGCGAATCGAGGTAGCGCGCGCGGTTGTAGGTGGGGATGCACAGGCTGAGCGTCGGGCTGGGCGTGGGGCTTGGCGTGGGGCTGGACATGGGGCGCCTTGGTGTCGGGTGGAATGCGCAGTTTTGCGCAGCCGCGCGGCCACCATGGCTGGATGAAAGCGTGAATGGCGCCGCACTTCGAAGGGCCCGATGTAGGAAGTTGACTGACACGCGACATGGAATGAAAGGGACTCAAGCCACGGAAATGGGCTGATCCCCGGGCCCAGTTACAGCTCCTAGAGTTCACTCCACGCCACCAGATACCCACCTCACCCCACCCACCTCACCCCGGAGACACCACCATGACCCCCGAACAAATCCTCGCCGAGATTCGTGAAGCCAACCTGTCGTACCTGATGCTCGCCCAGAGCCTGATCCGCACTGACATGGACCAGGCCCTGTTCCGCCTGGGCGTGAACGAAGATACGGCCAAGTTGATCATCACCCTGACTCCGGCGCAATTGATGAAGGTGGCCGCGGGCAACACCCTGCTGTGCCGCTTCCGCATGGATGACGACCTGGTGTGGAACCTGCTCACCAGCCATGGCAAGAGCGCGGCCAATGAAAGCGTCAGCCGGCTGCATGCCTCGATCCTGATGGCCGGGCGCCACCAGGAAGCGGCTTGAACTGAAGCGGCTTGAACTGAAGCAGCTTGAACTGAAGCAGCGCCGCGGCGGCTCGCAGCCGCCGCGCCGATCAAGACCAGACACCCGCACAACGCAACACCGCCAGGAGACCCCGACATGGCCCGCTGCAAGAGCATCCTCACTGAAGCCCGGCAGATCGAACGCGCCGTCACGCTGATCCAGCTTGGCGCGCGTTTGCAGGTGCTCGAGAGCGAGACCGACCTGAGCTACGAGCGCTTGCTGCGTTTGTACAAAGAGGTGGCGGGCAAGAGCCCGAGCAAGGGGCAACTGCCGTTCTCCACCGATTGGTTCATGACCTGGCAGCCCAATATCCATGGCAGCCTGTTCCTGAACATCCATGAATACCTGAACAAGACCGCGGCGCTGGAAGAGATCGACACCATCATCAAGGCCTACCAGCTCTATCTTGAGCAGGTGCAGTCGCAAGGCCTGGAGCCGCTGCTCAGCGTGACGCGCGCCTGGCGCCTGGTGAAGTTTGTCGACAACGGCATGCTCACCATGACCGCTTGCCGCAGTTGCGCCGGGCACTTCATCACCCACCCGCATGAAATTGCGCGCCACTATGTGTGTGCGCTGTGCAACCCGCCGGCCCGCGCCGGCAAGGGCAAGCTGGCCGGGGCGCTGCGCATGAGCGAACGCCACCCCGTGCCGGCGCAGGCCAAGCTGGCCAAGGCGTCGCAACTGCCCACTCAACTGCCCACCATGACCGCCCCCGCCGGCGCCGCAACACCAGCACATTGATTCGAGCTTCAGTGGCGGCCCGTGCGGCCGATAAAACAGAAGCTTGAGTGTTTCCTGTTTCTTGTTTCATGCTTGTCTCCTCCTGGCACAGTCCGCTGTGTCTTCAGCGGGTCCCTCGGGACCCGCCTTTTTTTGTGCGCCGAAAACAGGCGGGGCGCTGGTGGCGTATTCGGCCCGCTACGCTGCGCCGCACCGCGCGAGCATCGCCGCATGCAACTGGTCAGCCCCTGGCAGCTTCAAGCCGACATCTCGCAACGCCTGCGCTGGCCGCTGCCGGCGCTGGCCGTTTGGTCACTGGCGTGGGCGCTGTATGGCGCGCTCACCTGGCTCGGCATCTCGCACCTGTTCGCCCTGGGCTTAAGCATGCTGGTGAGCGTGCTGGCGCGCGGCCTGGGCGCCACGCGCATGCGCCGCAGCGTGATCTCGCTGGGCTTTCCACTGTCTTACCTGGGCCTGGGCTTGCAGGCCGATGCGCCGCCCTGGCTGTGGCTGGTGTTGCTGGCGGCGCTCTTGTGCGCCTACCCCTGGCGCGCCTGGAACGATGCGCCGATGTTCCCCACGCCGGCCGGCGGGCTGAACGCCTTGCCGGCGTTGTTGCCGCTGCCCTCGGGGGCGCAGATTCTGGACGCCGGCTGCGGGCTGGGTGACGGCTTGCTGGCCTTGCGCCAGGCCTACCCGCAGGCGCGCCTGAGCGGCGTGGAATGGAGCTGGCCGTTAGCCCTGTGGAGCCGCCGGCGCTGCGCCTTTGCGCAGGTGCAGCGTGGCGACATGTGGGCACAGGACTGGGGCCGCTTCGACCTGGTCTACCTCTTCCAGCGCCCCGAAAGCATGGCCCGTGCGTTGCACAAGGCGCGCACGCAGATGCGAGCGGGCAGTTGGCTGGTCAGCCTGGAGTTCGCTGCCGATCTGCCAGCCGATGTGGCATGCAGCACGCCGCAGGGCAAGCCGGTGTGGGGCTACCGCATCACCGGCACGGGCGCACGGGCTTAGGGCGCAAGCAAAAGTTTCGCGCCGCCCGGCCGATAAAACCGGCTGAAGCGGGCCTGCCGACAACGGCCTGCCCACCGCGGCGCCTGCGCCGCCCCTGCTGAATAGAAAGCTATGTTCGTCCTCATCGGTTGGGCCTTGGCCCTGGTCTGCATCTTCGGTGTGTACATCGTGCACGGCGGCAACATCAGCGTGATCCTGAAGGCGCTGCCGTTCGAGATGATCACCATCTTCGGTGCGGCCATCGGCGCGTTCCTGGCCAACAACCAGATGAAGGTGGTGAAGGCGTCGCTGAAGGGCCTGGGCCAGTGCTTCAAGGGCAGCAAGTTCAGCAAGACGCGCTACCTGGAGTTGCTGGCGCTGCTGTACGACATCTTGCAAAAGGCGCGTAAGGAAGGGCTGATGTCGATCGAGAAAGACGTTGAAGACCCGCACAACTCGCCGCTGTTCCAGAAGTACCCCACGGTGGGCAATGATCACCACGTCACCGAATTCATCACCGACTACCTGCGCATGATGGTCTCGGGCAACCTGAATGCGCACGAGATTGAAAGCCTGATGGACAGCGAGATCGACACCCATCACGCCGAAGAACACGCCGCCGTGGCGGCCATCGCGCGCCTGGCCGGTGGCCTGCCGGCCTTCGGCATCGTGGCCGCGGTGCTGGGCGTGGTCAACACCATGGGCTCGGTGGGCCAGCCGCCGGCGGTGCTGGGCGGCATGATCGGCTCGGCCCTGGTCGGCACCTTCCTGGGCATCTTGCTGGCCTATGGCTTTGTTGAACCGTTAGGCGGCCTGCTCGAGCAGAAGGTTGAAGACGCCGGCAAGGAGCTGCAATGCATCAAGACCACGCTGCTGGCCAGCATGCAGGGCTATGCGCCGCAAGTGGCCATCGAGTTCGGCCGCAAGGTGCTGTTCTCGGGTGACCGGCCTTCATTCACTGAACTCGAAGGCCACGTGAAGGGCAAGAAGTAATGTTCGCCGCCGGGCCGCCCCAAGGCGAATGCTCCCCATGGGCCACGAAGGGGCCCCTGACGGGTCCTGGGGGAAGACGCTGTACTCAGCGTCTTGGGGGTAAGTGATGGCTGGTGACGCCAAAAAGCTCCAGCCGATCATCGTCAAGAGGATCAAGAAGGGCGGCCACACGGCGCATGGCGGGGCGTGGAAGATCGCCTACGCCGACTTCGTGACGGCCATGATGGCCTTCTTCCTGCTCATGTGGCTGTTAGGCAGCACCACCGAGGGCGACAAGAAGGGCATTGCCGACTACTTCAACTCACCGCTGAAGGTGGCGTTGTTGCAATCGGGTTCGGGCGCGGGCGATGCGTCGCACCTGGTCAAGGGCGGCGGCCAAGACCTCTCGCGCAGCACCGGCCAGGTCAAGCGCGGCGATGTGGAAGCGCCACGCAGCACCGTCAACCTGCAAGCGCTGCGGGCCGAGCAGATGCGCGCCGAAGTGGCCAAGCTGGAAGAGCTGAAGCAGAAGGTCGAAGACACGCTGACCAACAACGCCAAGCTGGCCGGCATGTCGGGCCAGATCAAGCTGGACATGACGCGCGACGGCCTGCGCATCCAGATCGTCGATGAACAAAGCCGCCCCATGTTTGCCAGCGGCAGCGCCGCGGTGCAGCCCTACATGCGCGAGCTGCTGCGTGAGATCGGCAGCGTGCTGCGCGAGGTGCCCAACCACCTCACCATCGAAGGTCACACCGACACCGCGCTGTTTGGCGGCGGCGACCGCGGTTACAGCAACTGGGAACTTTCTGCTGACCGCGCCAATGCCTCGCGCCGCGAGTTGATGGCCGGCGGCCTGCCCGAAGACCGCACGCTGCGCATCCAGGGCCTGGCCGCCAGCGTGCCGTTCGACCGGCAAGACCCGGCCAGCCCGGCCAACCGGCGCATCAGCATCATCGTGATGAACCGCGAGGCCGAGAACGCCATGTTCCACAACGCGGCGCCCCTGTTGGCCGAGGCAGCCGCGGCCGCGCCGGCTACCCTGCCGGGGGCGGCGGGCGCAGCCTCAAGTGCCGCGGCCGCACAGCGATAAATTGGCCACCGTTCACTTCCATTCAAGGGCCGCACAAGGACCGCCATGAGCCAACACGCTGACATGAAGTTTCTGGTCGTTGACGACTTCTCAACCATGCGCCGCATCGTGCGTGGCCTGCTCAAGGAGATGGGCTGCAACCACGTTGAGGAAGCCGAAGACGGCGCCGCGGCGTTGCGCATGCTCAAGGCGGCGAAGTTCGACTTCGTGGTCTCCGACATCAACATGCCCAACATGAACGGCTTCGACTTGCTCAAGTCGATCAAGGCCGATGGCGACTTGAAGCACCTGCCGGTGCTGATGGTTACGGCCGAGGCGCGCAAGGAAGACATTGTGCTGGCCGCGCAGAGCGGCGCTGCCGGCTACATCGTCAAACCCTTTACCAAGGCCACCCTGGAAGAGAAGGTGCAGAAGATCTTGCTGAAGATGGCTGCAACGGCCTGAGTGTGGCAGCGCGCGCCAGTGTCACTTTGGCTTGCCCGCGCGTTGGCGTCAATCGGCCTGGCCTCGGTGTTGCGTCACGAATCAGCTGAGCGTTGCGCGAGCGCCGTAACAACCCAGGGCATTGCCCTTCTTATTGCGCTCAAGTTGCGCGCCCCGCTGGGCACCATGGCAAGGCTTGAACATCGCCTCGCGCCCACATGGCTGACGCCCAGAATCGCACCTTACCTGCTTCAGCCCGCAAGATCCAGAAGGCCCGCGTAGACGGCCAGGTGGCGCGTTCGCGCGACCTGGCGCATTTCGCCGCCCTGGGCGTGGCCGTGAGCCTGCTGGCCGCTGCCGCACCGGCGCTGACGCGCGAGTTGCAGGGCATGCTGGGCCAGGCCCTGCGCTTTGATTTGCGCAGCGTGGCCGAGCCCCAGGCCATGTTGCAGCACCTGGGTCAGTTGGCGCTGCCCACGATGTGGGTGGTGCTGTTGTGCGGCGCTGCCGCCATGCTGGCCGCCAGTGCCGCGGCACTGGCCAGCGGCGGCTGGAACTTCACGTTAGCCGCATTGAGCTTCAAGCTCGACAAGTTCAACCCGATCACCGGTCTGGGCCGCATGCTGTCGTGGCACCAGTTGGGCGACACGCTCAAGTCCTGCGTGTTGGCGCTGGCCCTGGCCACCTTGGGCGGGCTGTACCTGCAGCGCGAAATACCGGGCTTCATCGCCTTGCTGGCCTTGCCGTTGCCGGCGGCCCTGGCGCAAGCGGCGGCCACGCTGCAAGCCGGCCTGGTCTGGCTGCTGCTGCTGCTGGCCGGCTTTGCCGTGATCGACGTGCCGCTGCAGCGCATGCGCCTGATGAACCAGTTGAAGATGAGCGTCACCGAAGCCAAGCAGGAGACCAAGGAAAGCGAAGGCAGCAATGAAGTGAAGGGCCGCCAGCGCGCCCGCATGCGCGAGCTGAGCAACCAGCGCATGCTGGCCGCCGTGCCGCTGGCCGACCTGGTGGTGATGAACCCGAGCCACTTTGCCGTGGCGCTGAAGTACGACGACACCACCATGGCCGCGCCGCGCGTGCTGGCCAAGGGCGCCGACCTGATGGCCTTGCGCATTCGCGACGCTGCCACCGGCGCCAAGGTACCGGTGCTGCGCGCCCCGCCATTGGCGCGTGCGCTGTACGCCCATGCTGAACTGGACCGCGAAATCCCCGCCGCGCTGTTTGCCGCGGTGGCGCAGGTGCTGGCCTATGTGTACCAGTTGCGCGAGGCCTTGGCCGGGCGCACGGCGATGCCGGGTGACGTGCCCGACCTGCCCGTACCGGCTGAACTCGATCCGCTGCATGGCCAGCCTGGGGCGGCACTGTGAACCCCATGCTGCAGCGGCTGCAAACCCTGTTCGGCCCGGCCCCCGCCGCGTTGCGCGCCTTGGGCGTGCCCGGCTTCGTGGTCGCCGTGCTGGCCATGATGGTGCTGCCGCTGCC
>JAYUQE010000391.1:0-3285 GCA_043756905.1 Burkholderiales bacterium
CCAGCACGCCCGGGCGCGGCGCCTGCGCGCCCCGGGTCACGCCCGCCCGCGCGCGGCCCGCAAGGGCCTAAGCGCTGAAGCGCTGAACCGCTGAGCGGCTTGGGGTCCGTCCGCGCAGGCATAGACTGCGCGGCGTGACCACCCCATCACCCTGCATCTGGATTGCCGGGGCCACCGGCTTGGTGGGCCGGGCCTTGATGCCGCTGCTCCAGGGCAGCGCGCTGCCCGTGCTGGGGCACGAGCCAGCGCTGCACGCGGTGCGGCACGAGCCAGCGCTGCACGCGCTGGTGCACGAGCCAGCGCTGCACGCGCTGGTGCGCAAGCCCGCGGCCGCCTTGCAGGAAGCCGGCGTGCACCAGCACGTGGTGGACTTCGCCCAGCTTGATGCCGGCGCGCTGCCACCGCCGGTGGCGGCGTATTGCGCGCTGGGCACGACCATCAAGGTGGCCGGCTCGCAGGCGGCGTTTCGCGCCGTGGATGTCGACGCCGTGCTGGCCTATGCACAGGCCGCACGCCAGGCGGGTGCGCTGTGTTTCGCGGTGGTCTCAGCGCTCGGCGCCGACGCTCATTCGCGCGTGTTCTACAACCGCGTCAAGGGCGAAATGGAAGCCGCTGTGGCGGCGTTGGGTTTCATCAGCGTGGTGATCTCGCGGCCGTCGCTGCTGGTGGGCGACCGTGGCGCGCTGGGCCAGCCGCTGCGCGTGGGCGAGCGGCTGGGGCAATGGATCAGCACCCCGCTGCGCCCCTTGCTGTCGCCAGCCTTGCGGCCCGTCGCAGCGGCTTGCGTGGCCCGCGCCCTGGTGCGCGCCGTGGCGCAGGCGCGAGCCGGGGTGTGGCGCATTGAATCGGCCGAGTTGCATACCCTGGGCCAGGCATGACGATGGAAATTGACTTCCTCGGCGCGGCCGACACGGTCACCGGTTCGCGCCACCTGGTGCACATCGGCGGGCGCAGCATCTTGCTCGACTGCGGGCTGTTCCAGGGCTTCAAGGTTTATCGCGAGCGCAATTGGTTGCCCGCCAGCTCAGGCCTGCTGGCGGCCGACGCGGTGGTGCTCAGCCACGCCCACCTCGACCATTGCGGCTGGCTGCCGGCGCTGGTGCGCGACGGCTTCAAAGGCCCCATCTACGCCACCCCGGCCACGCGCGACTTGGCCGAGGTGATGCTGCTGGACAGCGCGCACTTGCAGGAAGAAGACGCCCGCCGCGCCAACCGGTATCACACCAGCAAGCACGAAAAGGCCTTGCCCCTGTACACCACACGCGACGCCAAGCAGGCGCTGGCCAGGATCGTTGCGGTGCCGCCCGGGCGCGGCCTGAAAGTGGGCCCAGTGAGCGTGGCGTTCACACCGGTAGGCCACTTGCTCGGCGCCAGTGCGGTGAGTCTGGCCCATGGCGAAGACGGCCGCCTGCTGTTTTCAGGCGACCTGGGCCGACAGGCCGATTTGCTGATGCCTCCGCCGCAGGCGCCGCCGCCCGCCGATGTGCTGCTGGTCGAATCGACCTATGGCAACCGCGCGCACCTGGTTGAAGACGCTGCCGCGCGCCTGGCCGAGATCATCAACCAGACCAGCCAGCGCGGCGGCTCGGTGCTGCTGCCGGCCTTTGCCGTGGGCCGCGCGCAGGCCTTGCTGTTGATGTTGCAGCGGCTCAAACGCGACGGCCAGATCGCCGAGCAAATGCCCGTGTTTCTGGACAGCCCCATGGCCACGCAGGCCACGGCGCTGTATCGCCGCCATGCCAAGCTGCTGCGCATCGCGCCACGTGAAGCGCAGCAGCTTTGCGACGGCGTGCGCGTCATCACCACGGCGCAGCAGTCGATGCGCCTGTCGCACTCGCGCTACCCCAGCATCATCATTTCAGCCAGCGGCATGGCCACCGGTGGGCGCGTGCTGCATCACCTTAAGGCCATGGCGCCCGACGAGCGCCACCATGTGGTGTTTGCCGGCTTTCAAGTGGCCGGCAGCCGCGGCGCCAAGCTGGTGGGTGGTGCCACGGAAGTGAAGATCCATGGTGTGTACGTGCCGGTGCGCGCTCAGGTCAGCCAGTTGCAGGGCTTCTCAGGCCATGCCGATGCCGACGAACTGCTCGCCTGGTTGCGGCGCCTGCCGCGCCCGCCGCGCCAGACCTTTGTGGTGCATGGCGAACCCGAGGCCGCCGACACGCTGCGCACCCGCATCCAGGACGAACTGGGCTGGGCCGTGCAGGTGCCGCAACATGGGGCGCGCATCAGCGCGTGAGCGCGCCGGGCCGCATCCAAGCGCTCATCCCGCAGCGCGTAGCGCGAAGGGTAGTCCAGTCAGTCACAGTGAGCCTGCCCGGCCGCCACGGGCCACGAAGGGGCCCCTACGGGTGCCCACCGTCCAGGCACGTTGGACGCCGCCACGCTGGCCGCTGACCACTGAATTTCCTCCAATTTCTTCTCATTTGGAAATTTTCCTTTTTCATGGAAAATGAGCGAAATGAGCCTCTCTGACCCCTGGCGCCACTCGCGCCGCCAACCTGCAGCCCACTATGCCGGCCTGCTTGCCGACGCCCCGCGCCGACCGCTGGCGATCTTTGGTCCCCGTCAAGTCGGCAAGACTCACTTTCTGACTCACGACCTGATGGAAGCCGCCCAGCTCAAGGGTTGGAATCCAATCTACGTTGACCTCTGGGGTCAGTCGGATCCCTTGGGCGCGGTGAACACCGCAGTGGCCACCGAACTGCGCCGCCTGGCGCTCAGCACGGGCCGCACGGTCGTGACCAGCGTCGGCGCTTTGGGCGTGAACGTGGGCCTGGCCGCGCCGGCCCCACTGACCGCTGCTGCCGACCCCGCCGCGACGCTGGCCACCCAGTTCGCCGAGCTGGTGCGCCTTCAGCCTGGCAAGCCGGTGCTGCTGATGCTTGACGAGGCCCAGACCCTGGGCAAGGCCGGCGCCGGCGACCAGGCCATGAAGGCCATCAGCGCGCTCTTCAACAGCCATCCGGGCGCGGTGCTGCTGGTGTTCACCGGATGGTCCAAACCGCAACTGATGTCGCTGGTCGGTGACCACAGCAAGACCGCGTTCAAGCTGGCCGCGCACATGGACTTCCCGGTACTCGGGCAGGACTTCATCGCCTTCGTCGCCGCGCGCTACCGCGACATCACGCGGCGTGAGATCGACCTGGCCGAGCTCGGCTGGGCGTTCGAGCAGTTGCTGCACCGGCCGGGCGAAATGATCGACTTCGTCCGCTTCATGATCACCGACATGCCCGGTGCCGGCGTGCAGGATGCGTTGGAGACCTTCAAGGCCAGGAACAGCCC
>JAYUQE010000392.1:0-3277 GCA_043756905.1 Burkholderiales bacterium
GCCCAGCAACAGGCGCAGCGGCTGGTTGCCGGCCAGGCGAGTCATGGCCTGGGTGAGGGCGTCGAGGTCGTCGCGCGGCACCAGCAGGCCGGTGACGTCATGCGCCACGATCTCGGCATTGCCGCCGACCTGGGTGGCGATGATCGGCAGCGCGCTGGCGCTGGCCTCCACCAGGGCCAGCGAATAGCCTTCGGTGCGCGACGGCAGCACGAACACATCCATGCCTGCCAGCAACTCGGGCACGTCGCGCCGCGCGCCCAGCAGCCGGGCATGGCGCTGCAGGCCCAGGGCGTCAATCTCGCTGTCGAGCGCAGCGCGTTGATCGCCATCGCCCACGATCACCAGGGCCGCGGGCACGCCGGCATCGAGCAGCCGGCGCAACGCTTGCAGCGCCAGCCGTTGCCGCTTGGCTTCATGCAGCCGGCCGACGCTGCCGAACAGCACGGCCTGCGCCGGCAGGCCGAGTTCTCGGCGCAGTTGAGCGGCGCGTTGATCAGTGCGTGGCACAAAGCGCGCGAGCTCGATGCCGTTGGGCACCACCACCGCCTTGGCCTGCGGCATGACGCCGTGCCTGACATAGCGCGCCCGCGCCGCGGCGCACACCGACACGGCCGCGTCGGTGCGGTGCAAGGCCAGGCGGTACAGGCGCTCGCGGCGTGCGCCAAGCTGGCGTGAGCCCATGCCGTGGCGAGTGCTCACCAGCCGCGGCAGCCCCAGCCCCAACCCGGCCAGCACGGTGTAGTAGTGCGCCATGGCGTTGTGGGTGTGCGCCACATCGGGCGCGGCCTGGCGCAACATGCCGCGCAGGGCCTTGAGTGCCCGCAGGTCCAGGCCCGATTGCTTGTCGCAACACTGCACCGGCAAGCCGGCGGCAACGGCTTGCGCCGCCAGCGCGCCGCGCCGCCACAGGCAAATGATGGCCACGCCGTGGCCACGCGCATGCTGCGCCTGGGCCAGCGCAAGCACGGTGTGCTCCAGCCCGCCGACATCCAGGCTTTCAACGATGTGAACGATCTTCATGCGCGGTGCCCGTTTGTGCTTGTGTCGGCCAGCCAGGCCTGGAGTTGTTCAGCGATGTGGCGGGCCGCGCCGAGGCCGTGCCGGCTCGACTCTGCCGCGCCCGCGCGGCGCGAATTCAGGGCCATGAAGGCACGCAGGGTTTCTTCGGCGTCTTCCACCACGGCGCCGCCTGACTGGGCTTGCGCGGGGCCCAGCACGCCCTGGCTGTCGTACAGGAGCACCGGCGTGCCCAGGGCCTGCGCTTCATCGGCCAGCACGCGCGCCGCGTCGGCCAGCACGACGCGAGCATGGCGCACCAGGCAGAGTTGTTCGATCACCGTGGCGTCGTTGACCAGGCATACGCCGTCGCGTTCCAGGCGCTGCGCAAAGCCGCTGCCGGCCATGGCCTGGCGGGATGCCTCGTCCATCAGCCACAGCACCGGCGCCTGCGGGCGCAGCGCGCGCAGCGTGTCGGCCACATCGGCCGGCCAGGGGTCGTCGGCCGGTACCTTCAACGTCGCCAGCACATAGCCGCGCCCGACTTCCAGGCCCTGGGCGCGGGCCCCGCTGCGCTGCAGCAGCGCCGGCAGCGGCCCACCCTGGCGTTCGGCATGGGCCACCAGCTCCACCAGCACGCTGCCGGCCAGCACCGACGCGTTGTCGCCCAGGCCTTCATGGCGCAGGTTTTGCTGCGCCGCCGCGTGCGCTGCGAACAGCAGGTTGGCCGTGCGGTCGATCAGGGCGGCGTTGAGCGCCTGCGGGTCGCGTTCGTTGCCACCGCGCAGGCCGGCGTCCAGGCGGATACCGAGCAGGCCGCGCTGGCGCGCCACCAGCGCGCAGGCCAGGCTGGCCGGGGTGTCGCCCAGCACCAGCACGGCGCGCGGCAACAGCACGTCGAGCAAGGCATCGAAGCGTCGCAACACCTCGGCCATGCACTGCGCATAGCCGGTGGGGTTGACGGCCAGGTGCATTTCCATGTGCGCGGGCTTCAAGCCCAGCAGGCCAGCCTGGGCCAGTGGCGTGTCGGCCTGCGCCTGGGGTGACACGATCACCATGTCCACGGCGCCGGGCGCGGCTTGCAGGTAGTGGTTCAGCACCCGGGCCTTGAGCATGTCGACCAAGGTGCCGGCCACGCAGACCAGGGGTGCGCCGGCCAGGTTGCCGTGCAGGGCGGGCAACTGCCACGGCGTGCCGGCAACGGCCGTTGTGGCGGTGAACGGGGCGCTGCGTGGTGTGCCCAGGGCCGCACCGGGTGGGGCGTTGGGCGGGGTGGTGACCGGGCCGGTGATGGGCGCGGTGATGGTCGCGGTGATGGTCGTGCTGATCGGCTCGCCCGCCATGCCCGGGCCAGGCGGCTCGCTGCCGTGCAGGTGATTAACCTGCTGCACCAATTCGGCCGTGACACGCTGCAACGCGGCGGCACTGGCAGCGTCGAACACCCGTTCACACAGCAGGTTGATCTGCCGCGGCACGCCGGCGCTGGCCTGGTGCAGCGCGGCATGCGCAGCCGGCTCGATGGCCGGCTGGCCGCGCCAGCCGCGCGCGCGCAGGCGGTGCTCAATGTAAGCGGCGGTCTCGTGGCTTGGCAACGGGTGCAAACGGTTCGAGGTGAGCACGCGCTGGCGCACCGGTGCCATCGACGCCGCGTTGAGCATGCGCGCCAACGCGGGCCGCCCCAGCAGGAACACTTGCAGCAGCGCCAGCGTGCCCAACTGCAGCGTCGACAGATGGCGCAGTTCGTCCAAAGCCTGGCTGGACAGGCCGTGTGCCTGGTCGATCAGCAGCAGGCCGCGCCGGCCCTGGGTGACGAGTTTGAGCAAGTGGTCTTCGAGCGCGGCCAGGCTGTGCGAGCGCGTGCCCAGCGCAGCGTTCAGGCCAAAGGCGTTCAGGATGGCCGGCACCAACTCGCCGTCGCCCGGCGGCACGCCGGCCAGGTGCGCGGCCACCACCTTGTCGGGCTTGACGTCGGCCAGCAGCAACCGGGCCAGCATGGTCTTGCCGGTGCCGGCGTCGCCGATGATGACGACGAAGCCTTCGCCGCGGTAAATGCCATAGCGCATGTCGGCCAGCACGTCGGCATGGTTGCGGCTGGCGAAGTACAGGCCGGCGTCAGGCTGGGCCGCAAAGGCCGGTGCGCTCAGGCCGAAATGCGGCTCGTACATGGGGCCGGACAGAAGACTAGTAGTCCGTTTCACCAAAACCAATACATGAAATCGCGTCTTTTTCCGCCATGCGTCGTTGCATCCCCTTGCCGCACAAAAAGTGCGGCTGCGGGTCT
>JAYUQE010000393.1:0-3274 GCA_043756905.1 Burkholderiales bacterium
CCATGACGCCGACCATGCAGGCCCGCCGCGCGCCCATTCACGACCGCGCGCAAGACGGCAAGCTCACGCCGCTGCCCGACCTGATCCTGCCGCAGCCGCCCGAAATGGACTGCGGCGGCCACGGCCTGTACGCCACCGTAGGCGAGTACATGAAGTTCATCCGCATGTTCCTGAACAACGGCGCCGGGCCGAACGGGCGCGTGCTCAAGCCCGAAACGGTGGAGGCGATGTTCAAGAACGGCTTGCCCGCGGGCTTGACGAGCGGCGGCTGGACCACGTCCATCCCATCGTTGTCGAACAGCGGTGAATTCGACCCGGGGGTCAAGAAGACCTGGAGCTGGACGTTCCAGCGCAATGAAGAACCCACGGCAACCGGGCGAGCGGCAGGCTCGGCAATGTGGGCCGGCCTGGGCAACCTGTTCTATTGGGTCGACCGCCAGAACGGCATCGGCGGCTTCTGGGGAAGCCAGATCCTGCCATTCCAGGACGTGGCCTCGTATCCCGGCTTCGTCGACTTCGAGGGCGCCGTCTACCGCAACAGATGAGTCACAGGCTGCGCCAGATGTGCCGGGTGCAGTGTTCGACACCGCACTGACTGTCGCAGCCGAGACACAGGGAAACTACCGCCGCATGCGGCACCGGCAGTAGCCGGGTGTTACCTACACTGCGCCGGCGCGCCGTGTAATGGCGCCCGCTCAAACGCCGCACCAGGCTTGCCCCTGGTGCGGCGCTCCCCTTTCACCGAAACCTGCGCGCCGCGCGACCCACGCTGCGGCGCCAACGGAGACTTGCCATGCCCAAGCTGTTCACCCCCCGCCGCACCATGCAGGTCTTGGCTCTGACCGCTGCGCTGGCCGCCAGCGGCGGCGCCTTCGCCCAAGGCACCTTCAAGATCGGCGTGGTCACCTTCCTCTCGGGCCCCGCAGCCGAAAGCTTCGGCGTGCCCGCGGCCAACGGCGCCAAGCTGATGGTCGAGCAGTTCAACAAGGGGGCTGCGCCTGCGCCTTACAACAAGGTGGGGTTCGGGGGCATGAAGATCGAAATGCTGCTGGTCGATGAAGCCGGCGGCGCGGCCAAGCAGGTGCAGGAGATGCGCAACCTGTACCAGCGTGAGGAGGTCGACGCCATCATCGGCTACATCGGCTCGGGCGACTGCCTGGCCGTGGCGCCGGCGGCCGAGGAGTTGAAGAAATTGCTGGTGCTGATGGACTGCGGCACACCACGCATCTTTGAAGAAAGCAGCCCCAAGTACGTGTTTCGTACCGCCTCGCACGCGGCCATGGACAACGTGTCGCTGGCGCGCTACCTGAAGGCGCGCAACATCAAGGCCGACACCTTCAACCTGATCAATCAAGACTACGCCTGGGGCCAGGATTCGCGCGCCGACTTTTTGGCCAGCATGAAGCAGTTGCTGCCCGCGGCCACGATGGGTGCCGACCTGCTGCCCAAGTTTGGCGCCGGCCAATACGGCACCGAGATTTCCGCCCTGGCCGCCAAGCCAGCCTCGCTCACCTATTCCAGCCTGTGGGGCGGCGACTTGCAGGCCTTCATCCTGCAAGCCAGCGGCCGCGGCCTGTTCAAGGACACCACGCTGGTGCTCAGCGCCGGTGACCATGTGCTGCCGGGCCTGTTGGACAAGGTGCCCGACGGCACCGTGCTTGGCGCCCGCGGCGCCTACGGCATCCTGTCGGCCAAGAGCCCGCTGAACGACTGGTTCCAGGGCGAATACCAGAAGATGCATGGCGTGCAGCCGGTGCAAGCCGGCTACCGCATGACCCAATCGTTCCTGGGCGTGAAGCTGGCGGTTGAAAAGGCCATGGCCGCCAACGGCGGCAAGAAGCCCTCGGCCGAACAAATCGCTGAAGCCTTGCGCGGCTCGTCGTGGAACACCCCGGCCGGCATGGTGCGCATGGCGCTGGGTGGCGGCCAGCAGGCGATTCAAGACACCGCCATTGGCCGCACCAAGTACGACGCCGCCGCCAAGCGCGTGCTGGCCACCGATGTGCAGACCTTCAAGGCCGAGTGCGTGAACCCGCCGGCCAACATGAAGAGCCTGGACTGGATCAACGCCGGCTTTCCTGGCGCCAAATGCGATTGATATGACCCCCCCTACGCGCTTCGCGCGCCCCCCAGGGGGCAACGCCAGCGGCCCGGCAGAGCCGGTTCCGCGGCGTTCGCTTGGAATAGCGCTTGAAACCAGGCGAGCCGGATGACGCTTGCCAGCACGATCCTGATCGACGCCATCACCTACGCGTCGTGGCTGTTCATCGTCTCGCTTGGCCTGACGCTGGTGTTCGGCGTGTTGAAGATCCTCAACATCGCCCACGGCAGCGTCTATGCCCTGGGCGCCTATGCCGCGGCCAGCATGGTGGCGCTGGCTGCCTCCCTCGGTTTTGCCCCGGGCTTTTCACTCGTGGCCATGTTGCTGGCCGCAGCGGCCGTGGCGGTGGTGGTCGGCCCCTTGCTTGAACGCGGCCTGCTGGCGCGTTTTTACGGGCGCGATGAAGTCGTGCTGCTGCTGGTGACCTACGCCTTGTTCCTGATGCTGGAAGACGTGACCAAACTGGTCTGGGGCGTCAACCCTTACTTTGTGCCCGCGCCCTACCAGATGTTGGGCAACTTCCTGCTGCCCGGAGGCATGCGCGTGGGCGGCTATGACCTGTTACTGGTGGTGCTGGCCGTGCTGTGCGGCGTGTGCACCTGGTACGGCCTGAACCGCACGCGCAGCGGCAAGATCGTGCTGGCCGTGATTCATAACCCCGAGATGAGTGCGAGCATGGGCGTGAACGTGCAGCACGTGTACGCCAAGGCCTTCACCATCGGCGTGTTCCTGGCTGCGCTGGGCGGGGCCTTCACCTCGCCGATGATTTCGGTGCAGCCGGGCCTTTCCGTCAGCGTCATCGTGGTCAGCTTTGCGGTGGTCATCATCGGCGGCCTGGGCAGCATCGAGGGGGCGGCCATCGGCGCGCTGGTGGTGGGGCTGGCGCGCGCGGCCTCGGTGCACCTGATGCCGCAGATCGAGCTGTTCAGCATCTACCTGGTGATGGCCGGCGTGTTGATCTTCCGCCCCGAGGGGCTGTTCCAGAGCGTCAAGGCCAGGCTCATCTGATGCTGCGCTCACTCGCCGTTGCGCTGGCCGTGGCCCTGGGCTTGATCGCCGCGGGCGCCCTGGCGCCGAAGTGGCTGCTGTTCCTGACCACCATGGCGGCCTCGCGCGGCCTGGCGGTGCTGGGCATCTTCGTGCTCATGCGCGGCGGCGGCGCGAGCTTCGGCC
>JAYUQE010000394.1:0-9032 GCA_043756905.1 Burkholderiales bacterium
CGGCGTCGCTCAGGCGGCCTTGCCGCAGCCGCACCTGCGCCGTGGCTTGCAGCTTGTCCAGCGTGCTGCTGCCGTCGCTGGCCGCGGTGGGCACGGCCAAGGCGCGTTCGAGCACCGCGGCCGCATCGTCGTCGCGTTCGCGCATGAGCAGCGTTTCGACCTCGTCGAGCAAGGCCCAGCACAACATCTGCTGGTTGCCTTTGCGCAGCGCCAGGGCGTGCTGTTGCTCGTAGGCCGATGGCGCGGCGGCGTAGTCACCGCTGCATGTGTACAGCGCGGCGCGGATCGACAACACCTCGCACTCGAAGTTGAAGTCGCCCAACTGCTGCACCCGTTGCAGCGCCTCGGTGTTGGCGGCCAGGGCAGCGGCCCAGTGGCCGGCCTGCGCCTCGGCCAAGGCCTTGTTCGACCAGACGTACGCCGCGGCCGCGGTCTGGCCGCCGCGCTCGGCCATGTCGATGGCGCGCCGGCCATACCACTGCGCCCAGGCCGGCTTGCCCATGAAGCCGCACAGCGTGGCCATGTTCGACAGGTTGCGCGCCAGCGTGGGCGAGGGGCCAGCCTGCTCGCCGACGTTCACGCCACGCAGCGTCACGTACACCAGGGCGTTGGGGTTGGCGCCCGCCAGGTAGTAGATCTGGCTGAGCATGCGGTAGGCGTCGGCGGCTTCGTCCAACACCTCGTGTTCGGCCGCACGCCGGCCCAGAAAATGCTGCGGCCAGATGCGGTGGGAAATTTGCCGCACCAAGGCACGCGCCAGGCCGCGCGCCAGGGCCAGACCAGCGCCCGGCACCGGCCAATCGAGCATGCCCGCCACGCTTTCAGCGTGCTGGCGGCTGCGTTGCAGGTCGCCCAGAAAGTAAGTCGCGGTGGCCAGGCCTTTTTGCCAAGCCGCGCGGCGCGGCAGATCGGCGGGCACGCCGCCTTGCGCATGCAGCGCCACGGCTTGCTCGAAGAACTGCAAGGCCTCGCCAAAGGCGCCGTTGCGCAAGGCCTGTTGGCCGGCCAGTTCAAGGTAGTGCAGCGCACGCTTGGGGGCGTCGGCGTGGCTCCAGTGGTGGGCGAGCAGGGCGCTTTGCGCCGGCAGCTCTTGCGCGTGGTGCTGTTCCAGCCACTGCGCCACCGCGTGGTGGATGGGTTGGCGCTGCGCCTGCGGCATCAGCTCGTAGGCCACGTCGCGCGTGATGGCGTGCCTGAAGCGCCAGGCTTCGGGCGTGGCTTCGGTTGTGGCTTTGGGCGTGGCTTCAACCGGCAGCGTGAGGTTCACGCTGTGCAGCACACACAGGTTGTCATGCGCCCGGGCCTGCTCATCACGCTGGGGCAGGGTGTCGCTCACGGTGCGCAGGGTGAAGGTCAGGCCGATCACGGCGGCCACCTTCAGGCACAGGTGCTGACCGGGCGTGAGCCGGTCGATGCGGCTGAGGATCACGCCTTGCACCGAGTCAGGCAGCACCAGCGTCTTCAGGTCGCCCACTTCACACTGGCCTTGCGTCACGCGCAAATTGCCCGATTCGAGCAGGCTTTGCAGCAGCTCCTCGCAAAAGAACGGGTGGCCTGCCGCGCGCTCCTGCACCAGGTTCAGCAGCGCCGGGGGCACGGCGTGCAGGCCCAGGCGCTGGGCGATGAGTTGGCCCATGTGCTCGCTGGCCAAGGTGTCCAGCTTCATCAGCATGCAGCCCGGCAGTTGCTCCAGGCGGGCGAACTCGGCGCTGTCGGCGCCGCTCAGGGGCCGGGTGGTCACCACCACCATCAGCGCGCCGGCCAGCGTGGCCGCGTCATGCAAGACCGCCCAACTGCTGCTGTCGAACCAATGCGCGTCTTCCAGCACCAGCACGGTCGGCGTGCGGGCCGCTTCATGCGCCAGGATGGCGGTGAGCAGCCGGCGCGTGTTCTCGGCGCGCACCGCGCCTGTGAGCTGTGCGGTTAACGGGTCTTCCGGCAAAGCCAGGCCCAGCACGCTGCCCAGCAGCGGCGCCAGCCGGGCCCAATCGGGCAGGGCCAGCATGTACTGGTTCACGCGCTGCGCCGCATCCGCGCGCGCAGCGCTGTCGTCCACGCCCAGCAGCGCGCGAAACACCGGCTGCCAGGCGAAGTAGGCGGTGGTGGCTTCGACGGCACCGGCCGCGCCGTGCAGCACGCGCAGGCCTTGCGCACGAGCTTGCTGTTGC
The DNA here is from genome assembly GCA_043756905.1 of Burkholderiales bacterium. Classification (GTDB taxonomy): domain Bacteria; phylum Pseudomonadota; class Gammaproteobacteria; order Burkholderiales; family Burkholderiaceae_C; genus Rubrivivax. The sequence goes on from JAYUQE010000394.1 coordinate 2,169, forward strand.
AGCTCGGCAACCAGCGTGGACTTGCCCAGGCCGGCGTCAGCGTGGATCAGGGTCAGCGAGCCTTGATGCGATTGCTTCAAGCGCAGCGCGGCATCACGCAGGGTCTGGCGTTCGGCGTCGCGGCCCACGGGTGCGCGGTGCGCGATGTGCACCGCCTGGCGTTCGGCCACAGGCAGGTACGAGCGCACGGGCTCGCTGCGGCCCTTCACCGCCACGGCGCCGAGTTCACGCACCTCGTAGCTGCCGCGCAGGGCCTGCATGGTGGCGTGGTCGATCACCACTTGCGCACTCGCATTCACCGCATTCACCGCATTCACCGCATTCACCGCATTTACATTGGCCAGGCGCATCAGCCGCGCGGCCAGGTTGATGACATCGCCGCGCACCAGGTATTCACGGCGCAGGTCGCTGCCAAAGGCGCCGCAAAAGGCACGCCCGCTGGCGATGCCGATGCCGCCCTGCACGCCGAGTTCATGCAGGGCTTCGTGCAGCGTGCGTGCGGCGCGAACGGCGCGGCGCGCGTCGTCTTCATGCGCCCGCGGCGGCAGGCCGAACACGGCCAGCACCATGATGCCTTTGTCGTCAACATCCACCCGCACCGTGCCCTCGAAGCGCTGCACCACCTGCTGGAACGCGGCCACGCTGCGCTGCGTGCGTTGCACGGCCTCGGGTTGATCATCGTCCAGCGCCGGCAGGTCGGCCAGCAGCACGGTGACGTTGCGCACCTCGGCCAGCCATGCCGCCGTGGCCGCGCCGCGCGCCAACACCGCTGGCGGGACATACGGGTGCAACAAGGCGGTGTCGGCGGGTGACACAGGCAAGTCCGCCTGCCGGGCTGCGGGCAACGCGGCCAGCGGCGTGAGCAACTCGACCTGGCCACCCGGCAGCTCGCGCCCCTCACGCCCGGCGCTGATGAGATTCCAGGCCGGCGCTGACAAGGCCACCGCACCGGGCGTGCAGGCGGCCTCGGCCGCCGCGGCCTCGTGCAGTGCGGGCCCGCTGGCCACGAGTTCCCAGCGCCCAGCCACGCCGCCCACCAGGCCCAGGCACAGGGGCCCGGCGCTCAGGCCGATGCGGGTGTGAAAGCGCCGGCCGTGGCCGGCTTCGCGGTTGTGCAGCCGGGCCTGCACGCTTTGCGCGGCGGCGGCGGCGAGCAAGACGGTGTCATGCAAGGTGGCCCCGGGCAGAACCGGCCAATGGCACAGGAAGGCGTCGCCGGCGATGCACAACACATCGCCGCCATGGGCGATCACCACTTCAGTCAGGTCGATGAAATAGCGGTTGAGCACCCAGGTGAGTTCTTCCAGGCCACTGGGGCCGCTGCGCGTGAAGGCTTCGACCAAAGCGGTGAAACCCTGGATGTCACTGAGCAGCAGCACCGCGCTGTGCAAGGCCACCTCGGGCTGCGCGATCGCAGGCCCCTCAACCAGGCGGTTAAGCAGCCGGCGCGGCAGATAGCTGGCGAGTGTTTGCGGCGAGTGATCCATGAGCTTGGCGAGGATTCTCATCCCCCCTAGAACCTGCGCAGCTAGTGGTTTGCAATGGCGCGGCGTGGGCACCGGCTGCACACAATGCCTGCCGCCTGCAACCCCTGGCAGACCTGGAGCCCACGCATGCCTACGCCCACACCTTCCACGGCCGCGACTGCCGCCACAAAGGTCTACGACCACGGTGACCAGGCGCTTGAAGAGCAAATACAGCGCGGCCTGAATTTGTTCTTGCGCCTGAAGAACCCGGCGCAGATGCCCGCGCTCTTGACGGCCATCAAGGCCCACCAGCCGGCGGTGCGCGAGGCCCTGGCCAACCTGCACTATGTGCACTTCGCGCGCTTCCTGCCGACGCAGGATTTCGCCACGCTGATCGTGGTGACCGAGTACGACGGCGACCTGAAGTCCTACATCATGGACTTCGTGGCCGTGATGGGCGACATCTTCACCGCGATCCTCGAATTCATTCAAGACGCGCCGCGCCTGCCGGTGCAGAAGTACCCGCAGGACTTCTGGGCCTTCGTGCAGGCCAACAACATGGAGCAGGTGCAGCCCTGGTCGGCCTACAAGCAGTCCACGGTGATTGAGCTCGAAGGCGGCAAGCGCAGCTTGCCCGCGCCGGTGCCCGATGCGCCGGCCGCGCAACTCGACCTCAGCGACATCCAGGGCAACATCCTGCGCGGTTACCGGGTGCACTTTGCGCGCCACTTTGCGCTGCAAGTGCAAGACGCTGCACAGGCGCGGCGTTTCATCGCCGGCGTGGTGGGCGGCGATGAAACGCGCTACCCGCAAGTCACCACCGCCGCGCATTGGCAGCAGCGCCCGCAATACTTCTTCAACCTGAGCCTCACCTGCGAAGGCCTGGCGGCGCTGGGCGTTGCCGCCGCCACCTTGGCCCTGTTCCCGCAGGCGTTTCAAGAAGGCGCGGCCAAACGCGCGCAAGACCTGGGCGATGTGGGCAGCAGTGCGCCGGCGCAGTGGCGCCTGGGTGGGCCCGGCGCGCCGGTGCACCTGCTGGTTTCACTGTTCACCGACGAAGGCCGCAGCACGCATTTGGCGCAGCGCAGCGGCCAGTTGCGCGCGTTGTTCACAGCCCATGGGCTGCGGGAAATCTCCTGCCACGACGCCTGCGCGCTGCCCGAAGGCAAGGTGCATTTCGGCTACCGCGACGGCATCGGCCAGCCGCGCATTGCCGGCACGCCGGGCAGGAAGGCACCCGACATGCAGCCGGCCAGCGCGGCCGGTGAATTCCTGCTCGGCAAGGACTACATCAACCAGTACGGCGGCAACTTCGCGGGTGACATGCCAGCCAGCCTGGTTGACAACGGCAGCTACGCCGCGGTGCGCATCCTCAAGCAGGACGTGGTGGCGTTCGAAGCGGCCATTGCCGAAGCCGCCTCGCGCAGCAACATGGACGCCGAGCTGATTGCGGCCAAGATGATGGGCCGCTGGCGCGACGGCTCGCCGTTGACGCTGGCGCCACTGGCGCCGCAGCCGCACATGTCGCCCGAGCACATCAACAAGTTCGACTTCGCGCCCAACACCGCGCGGCCCGACTCGTTCGACGATGCCAAAGGCCTGCGTTGCCCGATGGGTTCGCACATCCGGCGCCTGAACCCGCGCGGCGCGCTGGTGACGGGCAAGCCGCACAGCCGGCGCATCATCCGCCGCGGCGTGCCGTATGGCCCGGCCTACGACCCGGCCCAGCCGGGTGACGGCATTGAGCGCGGTCTGCTCGGCCTGTTCATCTGCGGCGACCTGGAAATGCAGTTTGAATTTTTGGTCAAGGTGTGGGCGAATGATGACCTGGCCACCGCTGGCATCCGCAACACGCGCGACCCGCTGCTGGGCGCGCAGCCGCCCGAAGGCGGCAAGTTCGAGATTCCCACTGACGATTCGCGCAACCCGATCCGCCTGTTCCTGCCGCGGCTGGTGCACACGCAGGGCAGCCTGTATGTCTTCATGCCGGGCATCGGCGGCCTGCGCCACCTGGCAGCCCTGGCGACGATATCGGGCACGCCATGATCAACCCGCGCCTGGCTGCGCAAATCATGGCCCTGGTGGGCCAGGCCGATGCGGCCAGGGTGCCATCTGGCCTGCTGGCCTGGTGGGGCCGCGCAGCGCTTCCAGATGGGGGGCTGGGTGGCGAACCGGGCGCGCCCAGCCTGAACCAGCCGCAGTTTGAAAGCCTGTATGGCGTGCTCCAGCAAGCTGCATTGACACCTGGCGCGGTGCCCTCGCTGTTGGCGCTGAAGGCGCCGACCCAGGCCATGCGGCCAGATGGCATCGTGCCGGTGGCGTTGGTGAACCTGTCGTATTCGAGCTGGCGCAATGAATTCGCGGCACAGCTTGATCAAGCCGCTGCGCAGGGCAGCAGCCTGGCCGAGCCGCTGCCGCCGCTGGCCGAAGTGATCGAGCCGCGCCGGGCGTTCATGGCCGCGCCGTTGTTGCACGACCAATGGGGCCGGGTAGTGCCGGCGTTTCGCGGCAGCACGGTCACCTACTTGTTCGATGCGCGCTTCATGGAGCAGGCCGCGGGCCAGGTGGCACCGGCGCAGTTTGAATTTGATGCCGGTGATGGCCGCGGTTATCGCACCGTGCAATTCGGTGGCACGGCCTGCGCCAGCTACGGCACGGCAGAGCTGGCGGCATGCAGCGTGCGCATGAACGTGAACGGCCAGCCGCTCGCTGCGGCATTCAGCTTGCCGCTGAGCGCGCAGCCCGCAGCACCTGCGCCGGGCGAAACCTGGGCCCTGCAAGCGGCCAACGGCAACACCGGCACGGCCTATGTCTATCTCGGCGCCGGGCATCAACACCTGACGCACCCGCTGATCATGGCCGAGGGTTTTCCGGGCGGCTATGCCAGCGACTACCTGTACGACACGCTCAACCAGCACGGCACCGCAGCGGCGTTGCGCGCGGCGGGCTACGACTTGGTGATCCTGGGCTTTGGCAACGGCATGGATCGCATCGAGGCGAATGCCGAGGTGGCGCAGGCGTGCATCGAACAAGCCATGCGCCGCACGCCCAACCCGCTGGTGGTGGGCGGGGTGAGCATGGGCGGGCTGGTCACTCGGCTGGCGCTGGCCGGCATGGAGTCGCGCGGCCAGCCGCACCGCACGCGCACGTTCCTCACCATCGACACGCCGCATGCCGGTTCGCACACCAGCCTGGCCGTGCAGTGGTTTGCGCAGTATTTCAAGACTTCCAGCCCAACGGCGGCGTTGTTGGCGGCGTTGCTCGATTCGCCGGCCAACCAGCAATTCGTCACGCGCTGCCTGGTGGCTGGGCAGGTGATTGAAAGCCCCCTGCGCACGGCGCTGCTCAAGACCCTGGGTGAGGTGGGCAACTACCCGCAGCAGCCGCAACGCCTGGCCGTGGCCAGCGGCGCCGGTGATGGCTGCGCCGTGCTCGCGCCAGGCGCGGTGATGCTGAACTGGCAAGGCAGCGCCTTCGCCCACGCCGAGCTGCATGCCCTGGCTGCCGGCGGCGAACAAGCGTTGCTGGCCGGCGGCTACAGCCTGCTGGCCGATGGCAGCACGGCCACGCCCTTGGTGGGTGCAGACTGCCAGCCCTGGGAGGGCGCACCCGGCGGCCAGAACCAGTACAACCTGATCGCCGCCGCCATCGCACGCAGCCTGGCGTTAGGTGAGGTGGCCGTGCCGGCACCCCAGGCGTGCACGGTGCCCACGGTGAGCGCGCTCGACCTGAGCAGTGCGCCCTTCGCACCCGTGCCGGCACCGGGCAGCGGCGCCTCGCCGTTTCACGACTACATCTGCTGCGAGACCAACCAGATGCACTTGCAATTCACGCCGGCGGTCAGCCGCTGGCTGATCGACCGCCTCGGCGACCCGCGCCAACTTGCCCGATAGGTTCCATGATGACCACCCCCTTCGACCCGACGAGCTTCAACCCCCACGACCCGGCCTTCATCGCCGACCCGGGGCCCACCTACGCGCAGTTTCGCGAGCACGCGCCGGTGGCCAAGGTGCATGTGGCGCTGCCCAACGGCTATGTCCTGTACGACGCCTGGTGGGTGTTCCGCCATGCCGATGTGCAGGCCGTGCTGCGCGACAAAGACCTGTTCCTGAAAAACGCCGCCAACGCCGCGCCGGCGCCCGGGCCCTTCGGCGTGCTCGAGAACATGCCCAAGGGCATCTTCTCGATGGACCCGCCGCGCCACGACGCACTGCGCCCGATGCTCGATGCCATGCTGGCCCAGGCGATTGCGCAGGTGCCCACTGTGACCGCCGAGCTGGCGCAGCCTTTGCTGCAAGCCGCGCGCAAGGGCCGGCGCATGGAGCTGGTGAACGCCTATGCCATGCCGCTGCCGTCGAGCGTGTTGATGAGCGTGCTGGGTTTGCCCAAGGAGCATTGGGCGGGCGTTGAGCAATGGGTCAGCGCCATCCTGGCCGGCAACGACTTCACCGCACCCATGGCGCAGCGCCTGGGGGCCGGCACCTGCGCCATGGCACTGGGCGGCTACTTCGCGGCGCTGATGCGCGGCTGCCCGGTGGGCGCCCATGCCGGCGGCATGATGGACATGATGTTGAGCCAGGGCGTGCCGCAGGGCATGACGCTGGACGAGATCCAGATGACCTCGATCAACTTGGCCGTCGCCGGCTACTTGTCCACCGTATTCCTCATCGCCACCGGCACCTGGAGCCTGTTGCAGCAGCCCGATCAACTGGCGCTGTTGCGGGCGCGCCCAGAACTGATGGCCAATGCCGTGCAGGAAATGGTGCGCCTGGATTCACCCGTGCAGGTGACCGACCGCGTGGCCGCTGCCGACACCACGCTGGGCGGCGTGGCGATCAAGGCGGGCGACCGAATCGGAGTGGTGGTCGGTTCGGCCAACCGCGACCCGGCGGTGTTCAAGAACCCTGATCAGCTCGACCTGCTGCGCGACACCGACGGCCACGTGGGTTTTGGCGCCGGCATCCACTTCTGCCTGGGCGCGCCGCTGGCCGAAAAGGTGGCGCCAGTGGCCTTCAAGGCCTTGTTTGATGCCTTCCCGGATCTGCGCCTGGACGGCCAGCCGCAGTGGATGACCGACCCCTACTTGCGCAGCGTGGCCAACTTGCCGTTGGCGTTTGGGTGAACGTATCAGGCCTGGTCAGACGACCATGCCTTTTATATTCAGCCCGGGCACGGTGCGCCGGGCCGGGTTCTCGGCGCCAAAGACTTCGGCGCCCGGGCGCTTGAGCTGGCTGGCCAGGTCATCCAGCGCGTTGGCCAGGCGGTCAGCCAGGCCCATGGCACAGGCGATGAGCCACGAACCGGTGCCGTGGTCTTCGCCGCTTTCCTGGTCGAGGAAATGGTCTGCCGCGCGTGCCGCCGCATGGAACTGGTGCGCCAGCGTGCGCAGCTTTTGCAG
>JAYUQE010000395.1:0-3272 GCA_043756905.1 Burkholderiales bacterium
GATGCACTGCCCAAGCCAGCCGGCGCAGACGCCGCCGCGCGCACCTTGCCCGGCCACACGCTGAGCAGCCTGCCGCCCGGCGCCACGCGGCTGCCGGGCGGGCCCGAGGCCGGCGACGCGCCGGTGCGCCAGGTGGGCCGCTACCTGATTCAAGGCCGGCTGGGGCGCGGCGGCATGGCCACGGTGTACCGGGCGAGTGACCCGCAAATCGGCCGCGATGTGGCCATCAAGTTCCTGCACGCCAGCCTGGCCGAAGACGCGGAATGCCACAACCGCTTCTTGCAGGAAGCGCGCGCCGCGGGCGGGCTGTCGCACCCGAACATCGTGGTCGTGCACGATGTTGGCGAGATCGAAGGCCGGCCGTACATGGCGATGGAACTGATCGATGGCGTGCCGCTGGTCGATGTGCTCGAGCGCACCAGGCAGATCCCCATCCGCGACGCTGTGGTCATCGGCGTGCAGTTGGCGCGCGCGCTCGACTACGCCCATGCGCATGGCATCGTGCACCGCGACATCAAGCCCGGCAACATCATGATGCTGCGCGACAAACGCACGGTGAAGGTCACCGACTTCGGCATCGCCCACATCGAAGACGGCGCCACCCAGCGCACCCAGGTTGGCGCCGTGCTGGGCACGCCGCAGTACATGTCGCCCGAGCAAACCCGCGGTGAAAAGCTCGATGGCCGGTCTGACCTGTTTTCCGCCGGCATCGTGCTGTACCAGATGGTGGCCGGCGAGCGCCCATTCCGCGGCGACAACCTGGTGGCCGTGGCCACCCACATCGCCAACGACCCGGCGCCGCCCCTGCAGCAAGCCCGGCCCGACGCGCCGCCGGCGCTGCGCCGCGTGATCGAACGCTGCCTGGCCAAGACGCCGGCGCAACGCTTTCAAAGCGGCGCTGACATGGCCGACGCCTTGGTGAAGGTGCTGGCCGGCATTGATGAAGCGGCGCGCGAGCGCGCCAAGCCGCGCATCGTGCCGCTGCGCGTGAAGTGGGCCCTGGCCATGGCGACCATCGTCGCGGTGGTGATGGGCATCACCGCGGCCTGGATCAGCCAGCGCCAGTACGAAGCCCTGCTCGGCCAGGCCAGCGACTACGGTGTTTCGCTGGCGCGCTTCATCGCCAAGCAAAACGCCGCCGCTGCGTTGGGCGAGTCGTGGGACGAGGTCGACGCCGCGGTGCAGGAGATGATGAAAACCGGCAGCTTCGAGCGCATCGTGGTGATCGACCCGGCCGGCGTGGTGCGTGCCAGCAGCCAGCCGGCGCTGCTCGGGCAAGCCTACAAGCCTGTGGGCACCGAGCCGCTGCGCCAGGCGGCGCTGGGCGAGCCGCCTGGCATGCCCGTGGTGCGCTACCACGTGAACGAAGCGTCGATCCTGGGCTTCGAGGCGCCCGTGACGTATCAGGACAAGCTGGTCGGCCGCGTCGCACTGGGCATTCCCGAACAGCCGCTGACGCAGGTGGCGCGGCTGTCGGTCATGCTGATGGGCGTGCTGGCCCTGGTGACGGTGCTGGCCGTTGCGCTGGCCATGTATGTGCTGGCCAACTGGTTTGCGCGGCCGATCAAGCTGGTGGGCGAAGCGCTGGGCGAAGTGGCCAAGGGCAACTACACCCACCGCATTGCCGAGGCGCGCAAGGACGAGTTCGGCCAGTTGTTTGCCGAGTTCGACGGCATGGCCCAGGCGCTTGAGCGGCGCCACGCCCCGGGCGTCGACAGCACACTCGCGGCCACGTTAACACCCACCTTGATGCGCGCGGCGGCGCCACCCGAATCAACATGACGTTCAGCGCCGCCCGGGGCGTGTTTTTGCGTGGGTTTCAGCGTGATGTTGCCCTGCTGCGGGCCGTGTTCAGGGTGGTGTTCGTGGCTGTGTTCATGGCCGTGTTCCTGGCGGCCTGCGCCAGCCGCCCTGCACCTGCGATGCCAGGCGCGGGTGAACCACTGAGCGTGCCCGAAATGGCGCAGCCCACGCCCGAGCCGCCCGCGCCCGAGCCGGCACCCGCGCTGGGCAGCGTGGCCGGGCGCAGCGAACGGCTGCTGGTGTACGTGCCGCGCAGCGAAGACAGCCTGGCCGGCATCGCCAAGCGGTTCCTGGGCAGCACCGAGCGCGCCTGGCAGATAGCCGAGATCAACGGCGACATCACCCAGCCCACGCCCGGCGTGCCGCTGGTGGTGCCGCTGGCGATGCCCAACCCCACCGGCATCACCGCGCAGGGCGTGCAGGCCGTGCCGATCCTGTGCTACCACCGCGTGGGCGCGGGGGTGTCGAAGATGAACGTGACGCCGGCCCGCTTCGAAGCCCAGCTCGACTGGCTTGCGGCCAACGGCTACCGCGTGGTGCGCCTGGCTGACGTGGCCGCTTTCCTGGCCGGCAAGCAGGCCTTGCCGCAGCGCGCCGTGGTCATCACCTTCGATGACGGCTACGAAAACGTGCACCGCAACGCCTTCCCGCTGCTGAAGAAGCACGGCATGCCGGCCACCTTGTTCGTCTACACCGATTTCATCGGCGCGCGCGACGCCCTGAGCTGGCCGCAGATGAGCGAGATGCTGCGCTCGGGGCTGATCGACATCCAGTCGCACAGCAAGAGCCACCGCAACCTCACCGAACGCGGCGTTGACGAAAGCGACGGCGCCTACCGCGCGCGGCTGGAAGCCGAGCTGCGCCAACCCAAGGCGGTGATCGAACGCAACCTGTCTGACACCGGGGTGCAGGTGCGGCACCTGGCGTTTCCGTATGGTGATGCCAATGATCCGGTGCTGGAGCTGATGCAGCGCCTGGGCTATGAGCTGGGCGTCACGGTCAACCCTGGCGGCAACCCGTTCTATGCCGCGCCGCTGCTGCTCAAGCGGGTGATGATCTTTGGTGACCATGATCTCGATGAGTTCAAGGCGCGGCTGCAGGGGCGCCGTGCGCCGGGCCGGCCATGATCTGCCGCGGTTTGCCGCGCCGGGCAGGCCGCGCCACCTGGCGGCCAGCCGTTGCGGTAAGCCTGGCCGCCGCGCTGCTGGCGGCTTGCGCCAGTGTGCAAGAAGGCGACGCTCCGCCGCAGACCGCCGCGGTGCCACGCCCGCCACGCCATGAGCCGGCAGTCACGGTGGGGCCACGCGGCCTGCCGCCGGCCCCTGAGGCGCAGGCGTTGATAACGTTCGAAAAGAGTCATCGCAGCGCCGCCGAGGCGGCCGCAGCGCAACAGCGTTGGGTCGACGCCATTTGGGCCTGGGAGGTGGTGCTGGCGCTCAAGCCGCGCGATGCCCAGGCGCAGGCCCAGC
>JAYUQE010000396.1:0-8999 GCA_043756905.1 Burkholderiales bacterium
GCCGCCTTCGCCCGCCACGCAGGCGCTGGCGCGCAGCCTGGGCCGTGGCGGCATGGTGCCTCGCGCGCTGCGTGCGCGCTGAGGGCACTGCCCGCAAACGTGCCCGCGAACCCCTAGCTTGTTGGGCCGCGTGCCCCTAGGTTGGCGCGATCTCTAAGGTATCTCTAAGGTTGTGGTGACTAGGCTCGGGGCCTCTGTCAACGAACCTGCGAAGAAAGGATGAACGCCTTTCGCTGAACTGGGCACCGGCGTTCTTGAACCCATCATGTTGAGCACGCTGATTGCCCGTTTGTTTGGCCGCCACATTGCCCCCGCTTCGCGTTCGCAGCGCCGCACACTGCGCCGCGGGCAGCGCCTACCCAGCATGGTGTTCGAGCCGCTGGAAGCGCGCCTGCTGTTATCGGCGAGCTTGTTCGGTGTACCGAACTGGGTTGACCAAGGCCCCGGCCCGGAGAACATGGGCAGTGCAGTGGCGGCACCGAACAATGCCGTGAATGGCGCCGTCGAAGTGCTGCTGATGCACCCCACCGTGGCCAACATGGCTTTCGCAGGCACGGTGGCCGGCGGCGTGTGGCGCACGGCTGACATCACCGGCGGCGGCAATGCGGCCAACATCGATTGGCAACCCCTGACCGACAAACTGCCCTCGCTGTACGTTGGCGCGCTGGCGTCGGACGCCTCGAACCCGAACACGCTTTACGTGGGCACCGGCAGCTACAGCAACACCTTCCGCAACCAACTGGGCGAGATGGCGGTGGGCCTGTATCGAAGCACCAATGCCAACGCCCCCGCCGACGCCGTGGCCTGGGAAAACCTGGGCGGCGCCACCTTTGCCGGCGTGTCGATCCGGCGCATTGCGTTGTCGCCCACCGACGCGCAACTGCTGCTCGTTGCGGCCGACAACGGTGGCGGCGTGGGCGGCTTGTTCCGCAGCCCCGATGGCGGCGCGAACTGGAACGAGCTGTCGGGCGCGGGGGTGCTGGGCTTTGGTGGCGGCGCCAGTGATGTTGTGCGCGACCCCAACCGCAACGGCACGTTCTACGCGGCCGCGCCAGGGGCGGGGGTTTTTCGCAGCGACGACAGCGGCGCCAATTGGCTGCGCATCGACAACCTCAACACCGCCATCACCAGCATCGCAGGCAGCAACATCGAACTGGCGCTGCATGATGCCGGTGCGACGTCGGTGCTGTACGCTGGCGTCGTTACCAGCGGCGGCGCGCTCAGCGGCGTGTTTCGTTATGCCGAGGATGGCTTGGACAACGGTGGCCTGACAGGCGTTGACGACGCCGCCGAAACCACCTGGGCCGCCGTCGGCGTGGCGCCCGCCATCCACGTCGGCAACCAGGGCTTCAACAACTTCTCGATCGCCGCCGACCCGGTGAACCCGGCCTTCGTCTATATCGGCGGCGACCGCCCGCCAGACATCTTCCGTGGCGACGCGGGTGCCAACACATGGACCGACATCGGCGCAGCCTTGCTCGGCACCCGCCCGCATGCTGATTCGCGCGGGCTGGTCTTCATCAACAACACCACGCTGGTCGAGACCGACGACGGCGGCATCTTCCGCCTGACCAACCCCGCCGCCCCCGGCGGCGCCGACGACTGGGTGAGCCTGAATGCCAACCTGCGCGCGATCGAGTTCCATTCGGTCACCTACGACACGGCCGACAACCTGATCGTCGGGGGCTCGCAAGACAACGGCTCGGCGGTGCAGACTGCCACCGGTAGCCTGACCTGGAACATGTTCCAGGGCGGCGACGGGTCCACGCAGGCCTACAGCGTGCCGGGCGATGTGCGCTATGCGCTGGGCAACAACTTTGGCGGCACCTTCTCGCGCAACGGCGCGCCGCTCGAACTGCAACCCGTGGGCGGTGGCGTCAACCTGACCGGGCTGGAGGACACCAGCGGCGGCGGTGGCGCTGGCAGCGGCAGCGATTTCCAATTTGCCAGCAACCCGGGATTCCAGTCGCGCCTGCCGGTCGAGGCCAACCTGTTCAATGCCAATGACATGATGTTCGGCCGCCGTGCCTTGTACGAAAGCACCGACCAGGGTGTCGAGATCAACCCGGTGATCAACCCCACTGACTTCGGCAAGCCGAGCACCGAGCGTTTCAACTCGCTGGTCTATGGCGGCATGCGCGGCGGCACGAACTTCGCCAATGTGTTCTGGGCCGGCACCGAAGGCGGGCGCATCTACCTTCGCAGCGACAGCGGAGGGATCTTCGACCGAACCGCCGACCTGAGTGCCGCGATCGCCGGCACGGCAGCGATCCACGACATCGCCATCGACCCGGCCGACTACCGCATCGCCTATGCACTCAAGGGCGATGCCGTGGCCATGACCACCGACGGCGGCGACAACTGGACGGCGATCACCGACAACCTGGGCAGCCTGACGACCGAGCTGCGTTCGATCGCGTTGGTTGACGACACGCCGGCCACCGCCGGTGACGGCACGGTGGTGGTGGGCGCCCTGGGCGGCGTGATGCGGCGCCTGCCGCAGCCGGGTGGCGGCACCCAAACCTGGAGCGAGTTCGGCATCATGCCCAACAGCCTGGTGCAAGACCTGGACTTCGTGCCCGTTGACACCGATGGCAACGCCGCCGACGGCACTGGCATCTTGCTGGCCGGCAGCTTCGGGCGCGGTGCGTGGACGATCAGCGACGTCAGCGCGAACATCGACACCATCGGCGTGCTGGAAATCTTCGGCGACGAAAACGGCTTTGCCGAAGACAACGTGATCCGGCTGGTGCGCGAAGCCAGCTTCAGCAACCTGCTGGACATCTACATCGACAGCACGACCCCGGTGTTGACGGTGGAGCTGTCGGTCATCAGCCAGATCAACGTCTTTGGCCTGGGCGGCAATGACACGCTAACGGTTGACAGCAGCTTCGGTTTGATCAATGTCATGAACGGCATCCGCTTCGACGGCGGTGCAGGCAGTGACCTGCTGCAACTGCTGCAAACCGGCGGCGCGCAGCACATTGGCGACACCTACAGCGTCGGCCCGGCCAACGGCCAGGGCCTGAGCACCATCGTCGGCGCTGGCACGGCGGGAACACAAACGGTGCAGTTCGAAAACCTGGAGCCGGTGCTCGACCTGGTGCCGGCGGCCACCCTCACCGTCAACGCCACGGCCGGCCACAACGCTATCAACTACGCCGGTGGCGGCGCCACGGGCGTGGTCAGCATCGACGCCTTCGAGGCCATCGAGTTCGGCAACAAGGTGGCGTTGGTGATCAATGCCTTGGCCGGCAGTGATGCCATCGGAATCAACAACGCCGCCACCCCCACTGGGCTGACCTCGATCAGCGTCAACGGCGGCGACCCCGGCGTGGGCGATTCGTTGAGCGTCACCAGCACCGGCGCGGCGGTGAGCGTGAACACTGGGCTGGCCACGATTGCCGGCGCGACCGGCGCGGGTGGCACAGTGGGCGTGAACTACAGCGGCATCGAAGCACTGGCCTTGGGCGGGGCCATCGGCACGCTGACCTTCACCACCACGGGCGCCGACGATGCCTTGAACGTCACCCCCGGCGCAAGCGGCGCGGCCAACAGCGGCACGCTGGTTGCAAGCGGCGTGGTGCCCAGCATCAGCTTCAGCAACAACGGCGCCATCACCGCCAACCTGGGCGGCGGCAACGACACGGCCACGGTGAACGGCAGTGCCAACGCCGATGTCTTTGCCGTGAGTAGCGGTTCGGTGGTCATCACCGGGCGCAATGCGGTGAACCTGACCGGCACGGAGTCGGTCATCGTCAACGGCGGCGCGGGCAGCGACACCTTCAACGTCACGCCCGCGGCAAGCGTGGTCTTTTTCATCGACGGTGGCGACCCGGTGGGCACCTTGCCTGGCGACCTGCTGGCCATCAACGCCGGCGCACAGACCGTGACCTACAACGCCGGGCCGCAGACCGATGAGGGCAGCTTCAACGTCGGCGGCAATGCAGCGATCAGTTTCGATCACATCGAGTCGTTTGCCATTAACGGCATCGGCCCGGCAGTGATCAACGGCACCAACGGGCCCGACACGATCACTGTGATCGCGCGCGATGCCAGCACGCACGGCGGCACCGACGGCATTCAAGACTTCACGGTCTCGGTCAACAGTGGGCCGGAGCTGCTGTTCATCAACGTGGATACGTTGACCGTGAACGCGCTGTCTGGCAGCGATGAAGTCTCGCTGACCACACCGGCACCCAACGGCGCGATTTGGGCTGTGAACGTGACCATCAATGGTGGTGAGCCCGCCGCCGTGGGCGACCGGCTGGTGGTGCGAACCCCAGGCGCTGCCGGCGCCGAGAACGTGGCCTACACGCCGAATGCGGCGGACGGTGGCACGCTGAACTTGATCTCGTTGACTTCGCCGGTGGTGATCAACCAGATCGAGACGCTCGTCTACGACGGCCAGAACGACGGCGACACCCTCACCGTGCTGGGCGGCGGCGGCGCGGATGTGATCGTGCACAGCCCCGGTGCAACCGACCAGGCAGGCACGCTGGCGGTCAACACCCTGTTGGCACTGAGCTACCAGAACATGGGTGCGCTGGCCTCGGTGCGCGCCGATGGGCAAGGCGGCGCCGACACGCTGGTGCTAAACGGCACCGCGTTGAACGACAGCTTGAGCGTGGAAACCGGTGCGCTGGTGGGCCTGAACGCGCGCTTGAAGGTGCAGGCGCTGAACATCGAAACGCTCACGCTCGAAGGGCTGGCCGGTGACGATGTGTTCACGCTGGTGCCGGAGATGGCGTTGAGCCCGTTCGCGGTGATCAACTTCAACGGCGGCGCGCAGGCCTCGGCCGCGGGCGACCGCATGGTGCTGGTGGGCGGGGCGGGCAATGATGCGTTCCAGATCACCGGCCAGAGCGTGATGCTGGGCACCAAGGTGGTCAACGGCAGTGGCGTGGAACGCACCAGCCTCGACGCCAAGGGCGGCGCGAACAGCATCACCTACACCGGCGTGCTGGGCACCAGCGAGGCCATCACCTTCGCTTCCTCGGGCGTGGCCGGTGGCGGGCAACTCAGCGTGCCGGGCGTGACGCAGGTTGACTTCAGCAACGTGCAAACGCTCGAAGCGGTCGGCAACGTGCCGGGCTCGACCGAGACCGACACCCTGGCCTTCAGCGGCACCAACGCGGTGGACGTGTTCATCATCAACATGGCGGCCTTGGGCACGCCTAGCGACCCGTTCCTGAAGCTGCTGCCGGCAACCGGCACCTCGCCGCTGCTGACGCTGAAGAACTACAGCAACTTCGAGACGCTGCGCATCAACGGGCTGGACAGTGCCGACACGTTCAACGCTTACACGTCAGACGCCGGCATCGACCGCGCCATCTTGATCGACGGCGGCTCGCCCACGGCGAAGAGGAAGTCCACCGACAACCTGAACGTGTTCTACACGCCGTCGCGCCCGCGCATCATCCACAGCGCGGCCACGCAGAACCCGGGCTCGGGGCTGGTTGACCTGGCCTACACCAACCGGCGCTTCCTGGTGCAGTACGCCGACATGGAGCAGATCGTCATCGCCAAGGGCGTGAAGCCTTGAGCTGACACGGGCGCGCCGGGTTCACAAACTCAGCGCGTTCGTTCCAGTTGGAAGTCGAGGTGCGCACGCGCCGTGGGCCATTCGGCTGCGGTGATGCTGTACACGGCCGTGTCGCGCAGGCTGCCGTTGGGCGCCACCTGGTGCGAACGCAAGACGCCGTCAAGCTGCGCGCCAAGGCGTTCGATGGCGCGGCGGCTTTGCGTGTTGAACCGGTGCGTGCGAAATTCGACAGCGATGCATTGCAGGGTGTCGAAGGCATGGCTCAGCAGCATGCGCTTGCATTCGGTGTTCAACGGCGTGCGCTGCACGCGCTGGGCGTACCAGGTGGAACCGATCTCGACGCGGCGGTGCGTGTTGTCAACGTTCATGTAGGTCGTCATGCCGGCCACCTGGCCTTGCGCGTCGAGCACGGTGAATGGCAGCATGGCACGCTGCGCATGCAGGCCCAGGCGGCGTTCGATCTCGGCGGCCATGCCCTCGGGCGAGGGGATGGCGGTGTACCAGAGCTGCCAGAGTTCGCCGTCGCGCGTGGCGGCTTGCAAACCTTCCAGGTGAGCGGGTGACAGCGGCACCAAAGTGGCGTGCCGGCCGGCCAGGGTGATCGGCTCGGTGATCGGCTCGGTGATCGGTTCGCTGAGGGGCTCGCTGAGGGGCTCAGCCAGGGGCGTGGTGGGCGCCGCCATGCTCAACGCGGCCCCTTCGGCGCCGTGCGCAGCAGCTCGGCCAGGTCCGCCTTCCACCACTTGGCCTGGCCGGTGGTGCCGTGGCCGGCGGTCTGGTCGCTGGCCGGCAGGAGCAGCACGCGGCCGTGCTTCACGCGTTTGATTTCACGCTCGAGGATGCCCAGCTCTGGCGGGTTGCGTTCATCGTCGGCCGAGTTGATGGCCAGCAGCGTGGCGGTGATGCGTTCCAGGCCCGGCGCGGGGTTGTAGTCGCCCGATGATTCCCATTGATAGAGGTGGTCATTCGCGTCGCCGGTGAAGGGCGCACTCAGCCGCTGGTTAAGCAGCGCGTCGGCCTGCGCGCGCGTGGGCGCCGCGCGCATCAAGGCCTGGTTGCCGCCGTTGGTGGCCAGGGCGAAGTAGGTGGAGGCGAATTGCAGGCTGCGCGGGGGCTGGGTGTAGTTGCCGCCCTGCCATTCGGGGTCGTTTCGGATGCTGTCAACGATCAACCTGCGCAGCATCCAGTTGCGGCCCGACATTGCTGTGGGCAGGCTGGCCATGGGCACGGCCACGTCCATCATCTGAGGGTACTTTTGCGCCCACATCCAGGCTTGCATGCCGCCCATCGAATTGCCGATCACCAGGCGCAGCCGCTTCACGCCCAGGTGTTCGGTGACCAGCCGGTATTGGGCATCGACCATGTCGTCGTAGTTGTACTTGGGGAACGCGGCGCGCAGGCCGTCTGACGGCTTGCTGGAGCGGCCGGTGCCGATGGCGTCGGGCAGGATGATGTAGTAGCGGCTGGCGTCCAGCGGCTGGCCGGGGCCGAACAGTTCGCCACCGAAGCCTGGCGCCAGCATGCCGGTGCCCGAGCCGGTGGTGCCGTGGAGCACCAGCACAGGCTCGCCGCTGGGTTCGCCCAGCGTGGTGACGTGCAGCTTCAGTTCGGGCAGCACGGCGCCCGTGTGGAAGCGAAAGTCCTTCACGACCCAGGTGCTGGTCTTGGGCGTGACGCCGGTTTGCGCGCTGCTGGCCAACGCCAGCAGCAAGGCGAACAGGCCCAAAACAAATGGCTTGATGTGACGCATGGGGGCTCCCGTGGAACCAGCAACGCCGAGCGCCGCTGTGCGAACTGAAAAAGGTTCAGCGGTTGTGCCGCTGCATGAACACGAGTTTTTCGAACAAGGTCACGTCTTGCTCGTTCTTCAGCAACGCGCCCACCAGCGGCGGCACGGCCACTTTGTCGTCCTTGCTGTGCAGCACTTCGAGAGGAATGTCTTCGGCCACCAGCAGCTTCAACCAATCGAGCAATTCAGACGTGGACGGTTTTTTCTTCAGCCCCGGCAGGTTGCGCACTTCGTAGAACGTTTTCATCGCCGCGCCGAGCAGTTCCTTCTTCAGGCCGGGAAAGTGCACGTCGACGATGGCGCGCATGGTGTCGGCGTCGGGGAACTTGATGTAGTGGAAGAAGCAGCGACGCAGGAAGGCGTCGGGCAGTTCCTTCTCGTTGTTCGAGGTGATGAACACCAGCGGGCGGTGCACGGCCTTGATGAGTTCGCGCGTTTCGTACACATAGAACTCCATGCGGTCGAGTTCGCGCAGCAGGTCGTTGGGGAACTCGATGTCGGCCTTGTCGACTTCGTCAATCAACAACACCACGGGTTCCTCGGCGGTGAAGGCCTGCCACAGCACGCCCTTGACGATGTAGTTGTGGATGTCCTTGACGCGCTCGCTGCCCACGATGTCGACCAACTGGCTGTCGCGCAGGCGGCTCACCGCGTCGTATTCATACAGGCCCTGCTGTGCCTTGGTGGTGCTCTTGATGTGCCACTGCATCAGCGGCATGCCCAGGGCCGTGGCCACTTCTTCGGCCAGCATGGTCTTGCCGGTGCCGGGCTCGCCTTTGATGAGCAAGGGCCGGCGCAGCGTGGCCGCGGCGTTCACGGCCAGCATCAGGTCGGGCGTGGCAACGTAGGTGGCAGAGCCTTCGAACTTCATGGTGTGGGTGCGTGGTGAGGGGTGAATGCGTGGCCCTTGGCGCTGCCGCGGTGCCTGTGCGGCAGGGGTGCCGAGCCAGTATAGGGCCGCCCATATAATGCGCGGCTTCGCCCGGTGCGGTGCCCGCCATGCGCCCCGCAACCCCCTCGTGCAACCCCCCTTTTCTGCCAGCGCAACGATGAAAAAAGCGTTTGAAACCCTCGTGTTCGCCCTTGCCGTGTTCGGCGCTGCCGCGGTGCAAGCCCAGGGCACGACCGCTGCCCCTGCCGCCGCCGCGAACACTGCCACAAACACTGCCACAAGCGTCCCCATCGAAGCCCGCGTGGCGATGTGCACCGGCTGCCACGGCATCCCCGCTTACCAGGCCAGTTTTCCCGAAGTGCACAAGGTGCCGATGATCTCGGGCCAGAACGCCAAGTACATCAGCGCCGCGCTCAACGCCTACAAGAAGGGCGAACGCAAGCACCCCACCATGCGCGCCATCGCGGCCAGCTTGAGCGACCAGGACATCAACGACTTCGCCGCGTACTACGAAAAGAACGCCACCACCACCGTGCCCGAGGCCGCCGCCGCCGCACCCGCCGCCGTGGCCGCGCTGCTGACCAAGGGTGCCTGCGCGTCGTGCCACGGCGCCAACTTTAGCAAGCCCATTGACGGCAGCTACCCCAAGATCGCCGGCCAGCATGCTGACTATCTGTACGTGGCCATGAAGTCGTACAAGACCGAGAACAACCCCAACCTGGGCCGCAGCAACGCCATCATGGTCGGGCAGGTGAAGCAGTTTTCACTGGCCG
>JAYUQE010000397.1:0-3262 GCA_043756905.1 Burkholderiales bacterium
GCCGCGCACCGCGCCGCCCAGCACCAGGTGGTGGTTGCCCCAGGCATGGTCGGTGCCGGTGCTGTTGTTGGGCTTCAAGGTGCGGCCGAAGTCGCTTTGCGTGAACGCGGTAACAGCCTGCGCCAGGCCCAGGTTCGTCATGGCGTCGTGGAACGCGGCCAAGGCGTCGCCCAACTGCTTGAGCAGCCGCGCATGCGCGCCTTGCGTGGCATCGCTACCCAAGGCTTGCTCGCCGTGCAGGTCGAAGCCACCGAGCTGCGCGAAGAACAGTTGCCGGTTGCCCTGCACGGTGGCGTTGCCGGCAATCAGCTTGGCCACCTGGTAGAGCTGCGCGGCCAGGGGCGTGCTCAGCTTGCCGGCCACGGTGAGCGGGGCAAAGGCGGCGTCGATGGCGGCCACCGCGCCGGGTTGGCCGGGCAGCACCTTGACCATGGCAGCCAGCCGCTCGGACATGGCAAACGCGTCGCGCTGCTGGCGCGCCAGGGCCTCGCCCAGCAGGTTGTCTTGCGGCTGGTTGTACAGCGCGCGCAGCGCATCGGCGCGTGCCACCAGGGGCGCGTAGCTCAGGCGCCAGGGTTCGCTGCCGAGTTCGTAGGCGCCGAAGGTGGCGCCCGGGCCGGGCAGCACCAACGGCCCGGCCAGCGAGGCCACGCCAAAGCGGCCGTTGCCGCCCACCGAGATCACCGGGTTGGTGGTGGCCAGCACCTCGCTGGCGCGGCCACCCCAGCCGGTGCGCGTGAGCGCGCGGGCGCTGCCGGTTTCCCACAGCGTTTGCTGGTCAGAGTGCGAGAACAGGTTGTCGGGGATGAGGGGCGAATTGGCCACCGCGGCGCGGTACTGCGCCTTGGTCAATGGCGCGGCCAGCGGCCCGACGTTGAACACCGGCGCCAGTTTTCCGCTGGACCAGGCGGTTTGCAGCGTGGCCAGCGCCGGGTGCAGGCCGAAGGTGCTGCCGCCCAGCGGCAGCAGGCTGGCCTGCGGCAAGGCCAGGCCCTGGCGCACGCCGGCATATTGCGCGTAGCGCGCGGCGTCGAGCGGCACGACCATGTTGTTGCCGTCGTTGCCGCCGTACAAAAAGATGCAGACCAGGGCCTTGTAGTCGGCGGCGTGGGCCGCGCGGCCGGGCAGCAGCAAGCTGCCCAGGCCACCGGCGCCAAGCAAGGATGCCGCGCCCAGGCCGGTGGCCTTGAGCCAATGGCGGCGGGTGGGGTGAGTGTGAGTCGTCTTCATCGTGATGCTCCTGCGTCAATGCTGCTTAACGTTGCACGTGGTACTGAGGTGCGGCAAACACCAGATAGGCCGCCTGGCGCACGCGCTCGGCCGCCCAGGTGCTGCTGTTGCTGCTGTCGAACGCTGCCACGGCGTTGACCACGGTGGTGCGCGCCGTGCCCGGTAGCGGGGCGCCGGTGGCCAGCAACGACAGCCGGTCCACCAGCTTGCCGGCGTCGGCGGCGTCGGCTTCAAATGCACTGAGGTTGACGCTCGTTCCCAGCGCACCGGGCACGCCGGTGGCGGGCGTGCTGCCGTTCCACATCAACAGGTAGGTGAGGTAGTTCAGCCGTTCGAGCGAGGTGTTGGCGTTGTGGATGCCGAACGCCGGGCCGACCAGGCTGGTGCCGGCCACGGGATAGTCGGGCGGGTAGAAATTGAACACCGAGGGGGGGCGAAAGACATGCTGGCGCGCCGCTTCGCCCCACCACCAGCCCAGCGCTTCGCCATCGGTCTTGCCGTTCAGCGCGCGCAGCACGCCGGTGAACAGCAGCACCGGTTCGCGCAGCTTGCCGGCGCTGGCCGCGGGCACGGCGCTGCGCGCTTCGGCGTCGAGCAAGGCCGCGGCCACGGTGGCGGCCAGGTCGCCGCGCGTGCCGGCGCCGAAGCTCAGGCCACCGGCGCTGAAGCGCCCGGCGGTGAAGGCGCCGGCCACGCGCTGCACATAGGCCGGCGAGGGGTTGGCGCTCACCAGGTGCTGGATCAACTGCTTGCTGATGAACGGCGCCAGGTTGGCGTGCTGCATCAGGCTATCGAGCACCAGTTCCAGTGCCTGGGGCGCGGTGCTGCCGGCGGGCACCGTCAAGCCGCCCAGCAGCCTGCGCTCAGTGCCGTCGTGAAAGCTGGCCAGCGCCACCATGTCACCGCCGTAGTAGCGGCAGTTCGCCCCGCTGGGCCAGCAGCCCCAGGCGGTGGCGCCGCCGGCGGGGTAGGTCCAGCCGGTCAGGGCATAGGCGTAGGCGCGAACGTTGTCGTTGTTGTAGGTGGGTGTGCACGCGCCGCCGGCCAGCGTGCCATCGGCATTCAGCATGCAAGTGCCGAGGCTGAACAACTGCAAGAGTTCGCGCGAGAAGTTCTCGTTCGGTGCGGCCTTGTGGTTGTTGACGTTGTTCAGGAAGTCGCCCATCAGCGGCGACAAGGCCACGCTCTTGAGCACCTGGCGGTAGTTACCGAAGGCCTGCGCCAGCAAGTTGTTGTGGTAGTTCCTGAAGCCGTAGCTGCCCGAGACTTCAATGCCGTTGATCACCACGATCTGCTGCAAGGCCAGCGCCACACGCTGGCGCAACTGGTCACTTTGCTGCGTGGCGTTGCGATAGAAGTCCCACACCTGGGGCGTGGTCGAATACCAGTCACGCCAGCAGTTTTCACCGGCGTAGGCACTTTGCTGGCAGAAGTCGGTGTTGCTGGTGTTCTTGTGCACCAGGTCGCTGCCGCCCAGGGTGTAGCGCGAGCCGGCCAACTGCATTTGCGCGGCCACCCAGGGTGCCGCGCCTTGGCTGCGAATCTCGGCCACCAAGGTTTCGCTGGGGCCGAAGCTGGCTTGGTGCGCCAGGCGCACGGCGTCGCTGGCCGTGATGGTGGGCGGCGGCGGTGGAGGCGGCGGCGGCGGCGGAGGCGGCGGCGGGCGTTTGCGCGCCTGGGCGTCTTCCAGGCTGGCGGTGCCGCTGGGGTCGCTGGTGCCGCTGCCGCCACAAGCGGCCACCATAACGGCGGCCGCAATCGCGATGGCCCGGGCCGGGCCCGGGAACGCTGCGAAAAAGTGCTTGCTCATATCAATCCAAACCGCGGCTGAACATGTAACAAGGCTCGCACGAAGTGGGCATGCCGTGGTTACAAGACGTAGCGCGGCTTGTTGGCAGAAGAGTGGGCGTGCCAAGCTGGGTGGCGGGTGCTTAAACCTAGAAACGGCAGTTGACCGCTTATCTCCGCAGGCAAGTCCGCGTGACCATTGACTTTTGTACCCACGACAACCTTCACCTCTTGGGTGACAGCG
>JAYUQE010000398.1:0-3256 GCA_043756905.1 Burkholderiales bacterium
GCACAGGTCTTGCACGAGAGGGCGGGTTTGCTCGGGGGGCAGCGCGTCTAACGCCTGCGTCAACAGGCCATGGTGGGCCGCGTCGCTGTGCGGCACGTAGTTGCGCCCGCGCGGCTGATCCAGGCTCAGGTCTTGCCAGAAGTTGATGAGCTGAAGCGCCGTGCAGATGGCGTCGGATTCGCGCAGTGATTGCGCATCGCCAACGCCATGCAGATGCAGCATCAACCGGCCCACCGGGTTGGCCGAGCGGCGGCAGTAGTCAAGCAGCGTCGCGCGGTCAGGGTAGGGCGGGTTGCGAACGTCTTGCTCGAAGGCATCGAGCAGGTCGTGCAGCGGCTGAATGGGCAGCGTGTGCTGCTGAACGGCGGCGCGCAGGGGCGCGAAGATGGCCGGCCAGCGGCCCGCAATAGGTTGCCCGGCCAACGCAGCAACGAGTTCACTGCGGTAGGCGAGCAAGTCGCCCAGCCGCGCCGCCGCACCGGCATCGCCTTCATCGGCCAGGTCGTCGGCAGTGCGGGCGAAGCGATACAGCGCCACCACCGCGGGGCGAATGGCGGCCGGGCACAACAGGGTGGCGACGGGGAAGTTCTCGTAGTGATCGATGCTCACGCGGCGGATTGTCGGCGCAGCACTGCGCGCACTGGCCAGGCCACCAGGCAACCTGCAACCAGGCTGGTTGAAGTGCTTTGGCCTTGAGGTTTGACAAGGCGTCAGGGCATGACTAGAGTACTGACCGGTCAGTCATTAACAACACCTAGAGAGATCGCAGCATGCCCGCACGACCCGGCCGATTCCGCGCACAGATGGTTCTTCTTGCTGCGCTGGCCTTGGCCGCCTGTTCGCCCCCCGCCGCCGTGCCTGAACCGGTGCGCGCCGTGCGCAGCGTGGTGGTGGGCGCGGGCCAGTTGGGTGGCAGCCATGAATTCGCGGCCGAGATCAAGCCGCGCAGCGAAGCCCGGCTGGGTTTTCGCATCGGCGGCAAGCTGCTCAAGCGGCAGGTGGAAGTGGGCCAAACCGTGCGCGCCGGGCAGATGCTGGCGCAACTGGATCCGTTGGACATGAAGCTCAGTTCCGATGCAGCCAAGGCGGCAACGGCTTCGGCGCAGGCCAGTTTCGACATGGCCGCGGCCGACTTCAAACGCTTCAAGGAACTGCGCGAGCAGGGCTTCATCAGCTCGGCCGAACTCGACCGCCGCGACATGGCCTTGAAGGCCGCCCAGGCGCAGTTGGATCAGGCCCGCGCCAACGCCGGCATGATGGGCAACCAGGCCGGCTACACCAGCCTGCTGGCCAGCGCCGGCGGCGTGGTCACCGCGGTGGAGGCCGAGCCCGGCATGGTGCTGGCGGCCGGCGCCACGGTGCTGCGTCTGGCGCTCGATGGCGCCCGCGACGCGGTGTTTGCAGTGCCCGAAGACCAGGTCAACCTGATCAAACAGTTGGCTGCATCGGACACCGCGTTCAACGTGCGCCTGTGGGACGCCGCGGCCAAGCCGCTGCCGGCCAAGGTGCGTGAAATATCGGCCGCTGCCGACGCCGCGACCCGCACCTTCGCCGTCAAGCTCGATGTCGGCAGCCCCGCTGGCCTGCGCCTGGGCCAGACCGCCACGGTGGTGATGGATCTGCCGCGCCAGGCCAACGCCATCAAGCTGCCCCTTTCAGCGCTGAAGGAAGAAAAAGGCACCAGCCATGTCTGGCTGCTAGACACGGCCACGATGAAGGTGCTGCTGCACCCGGTGGTGGTGGCCGGGGCCGACGGCAATGAAGCCGTCATCGCCTCGGGCCTGCAACCCGGCCAGCGTGTGGTCACCGCGGGCGTGCATGTGCTCACGCCTGGGCAGGTGGTGCGCCTGTACGAAGAGCCCGTGGCAACACTGCCGCCAGCGGCGGCGGCCAGCCGCGCGGCCAAGTAAGGCGCGGCCATGACTCAAGACAACACCGAAGCACAGAGCTCGTCGCGCTTCAACATTTCGCGCTGGGCGCTGGACCACCCGGCGCTGACCCGCTACCTGCTGGTGGTGCTGATGCTGCTCGGCGCGGCGGCCTACTTCCAGCTCGGCCAGGACGAAGACCCGCCGTTCGCCTTTCGCGCCATGGCCCTGCGCGTGTTCTGGCCCGGCGCCACGGCGCAGCAGGTGGCCGAGCAGGTGGTGGACAAGCTGGAAAGGGTGCTGCAGGAGGTGCCGCAGTCCGACAAGATTCGCAGCTACAGCAAGCCGGGTGAAGCGCTGATCATTTTTCAGCTGAAGGACTCCGTGCCACCGCGCGATGTGCAGCAGCTTTGGTACACGGTGCGAAAGAAGGTTGGCGACGTTCGCGGCACCCTGCCCGCGGGCGTGCAGGGCCCGTTCTTCAACGACGAGTTCGGCGATGTCTATGGTTCGATGTTCGCGCTCAGTGCCGACGGTTTCAGCCCGCGCGAACTGAAGGCCCACGCCGAGCAAGTGCGCCAGCAACTGCTGCGCGTGCCCCGATGTGAACAAGGTGGCGTTGTTTGGCGTGCAGGACGAGAAGCTCTACATCGAGATTTCGCAACGCCGCCTGGCGCAGCTCGGCCTGGACTTCAACCAGGTGCTGGCCCAGTTGGGGCAGCAAAACGCAGTGGAGGCCGCCGGCACCATCAAGGCGCCGACAGATTTGGTGCAGGTGCGCGTGAGCGGCCAGTTCAATTCGGTGGACGAATTGCGTGCGCTGCCCATCCGTGCCGGCAACGCCAGCATGCGCCTGGGCGACATCGCGCACATCGAACTCGGCTACATCGACCCACCGCAAGTGAAGATGCTGCACCAGGGCCGCGAGGTCATCGGCCTGGGCGTTTCCATGGCCAAGGGCGGCGACATCATCCGCATGGGCAATGCGCTGCAAACGGCCACGCAGCGCATTCGCACCGAGCTGCCCCTGGGCCTGGAGCTGGTGCAGTTCCAGAACCAGTCGCAAGTGGTGTCGCGCTCGGTGAATGAGTTCATTGCGGTGCTCATGGAGGCGGTGGTCATCGTGCTGTTGGTCAGCTTCATCAGCCTGGGCCTGCACTTCAAGCCGCTGCGGCTCGACTGGCGGCCCGGCGCGGTGGTGGGGGTGACGATTCCGTTGGTGCTGGCCATCACCTTCATCGTGATGTTTTATGCCGGTGTGGGCCTGCACAAGATTTCGCTCGGCTCGTTGATCATCGCCCTGGGCTTGTTGGTCGACGACGCCATCATTGCGGTGGAGATGATGGTGCGCAAGCTCGAAGAGGGCTACGACAAAGTGCGCGCCGCGA
>JAYUQE010000399.1:0-3252 GCA_043756905.1 Burkholderiales bacterium
GCCAAGGCATGGTGCACGAAGTTGTCGCGCGGCAGCGGCTTGGCCTGTTCGAGCAACAACGCCAGGAGGACGGCAAAGAAACTCATCGTGGCCGGATCATAGCCAGGCACCGGGGCCGGTTGCCTTAACTGCCCAGCACGTGGTACAGGTTGCGCAGCATCGCCGCGGTGGCGCCCCAGATGAAGAACTCGCGCTCGACCCCGGCCGTGCCGCGGCCATGCCAGGGCATCGAAAGAAAGCGGCGGCGTTCGCCGGCGAATTCGACTTCATGGCGCCGGTGGTGCGCCGGCGTCATCAGGTAGGCCAGCGGCACCTCGAAGGCCTCAGCCACCTCAAACGTATCCAGCCGCAGCTCGAAGCCAGGCTGCACCAGGCCGACCACCGGCGTGACGGCATAGCCCGTGACCGTGGTGTACAGCGGCAATTGGCCGATCACCTCAATGTGCGTGCGCGCCAGGCCAACTTCTTCTTCGGCCTCGCGCAGCGCGGTGTGGACATGATCGAGGTCGCCCTCATCGGTGCGCCCGCCGGGAAAACTGATCTGCCCGGGGTGGTCGTACAAATGATCGGTGCGGCGCGTGAGCAGCACCGCCAGGCCCGCCTCGCGCTGCACCAGCGGCATCAGGACTGCCGCCGAGCGCAAGGCTTCGGCCCGGGCACCGGTGTCGCCGGGAATGGCTGCCGGCGGAAGCGGCCGGGCCAAGCGCGAACGCAAGGCCGCCGCGCTCAATAGAGCCAAGGCCAGCGGCGCCAAGTGGGCATCGGTGCCCACCACGGGTATGGCTTCGGGGTGCTTGATGGGCGCCCTGACCACGGTGGCTGTGCGGCGTTGAGAAGAGCGCTTCGCCGCCGACTCCCTTAGGCGAGTTTCTCTTTGATGCGCGCCGACTTGCCGCTGCGTTGGCGCAGGTAGTACAGCTTGGCGCGGCGCACATCGCCGCGGCGCTTGACTTCAATACCCGAGATGCTGGGGCTGTAGAGCTGGAAGGTGCGCTCCACGCCTTCGCCGCTGGAAACCTTGCGCACGATGAAACTGGAGTTCAGGCCGCGGTTGCGCTTGGCAATGACCACGCCTTCGTAGGCCTGCACCCGCTTGCGTGTGCCTTCGACGACGTTGACGCTGACGATCACCGTGTCGCCGGGGGCGAAGGGCGGAATCGTCTTGTTCAGACGGGCGATTTCCTCTTGTTCGAGGGTGGCTATCAAATCCATGGGGGCTCCGGTGCGATCTTGCGCTGGGCTGGGGGTTGAGTACCTGCCCTGTGATGCGCATATGGCGTCACGGTGCGTCACGGTGCGTCACATTGCGTCATTGACGCAACTTGCACGGGCGCGGGCGGGTGGTGGCTGGGCCACCGTTGTGCCAGGCAGAGGATCGAAAAACCCGTCATTCTAGCCCGAGCGACGCGAGGTACTGCTCGTCTTGCCGGTTCAAACGGCCTGCGGCACGCGCCGCGTGGATCAAATCAGGCCGGCGCCGCGCCGTGGTTTCCAGCGCGCGCTCGCGCTGCCAGCGCGTGACCTGGCCATGATGCCCCGACAGCAACACCGCCGGCACGCTGGCCCCGCCCCACTGCGCGGGCAACACCTCAGGGCGGCTGTAGTGGGGGCCTTCGAGCAAGCCCGCCGAAAAACTGTCCTGCTGGTGCGAGGGCTCGTTCAACACACCTGGCAGCAGGCGCGCCACCCCGTCCAGCAGCACCAGCGCGGGCAATTCACCGCCACTGAGCACGTAGTCGCCCAGGCTGAATTCATTGGTCACATGGCGGTCGATGACGCGCTGGTCAACGCCTTCGTAGCGCCCGCACAGCAGCACCGCGCCGGGGCCCGCCGCCAGGGCCTGCAGGTGCGCCTGCTTGAGCGGCTGCCCGGTGGGGGTGAAGTGCACCACCCGGGCGGCCGCCGGGTCGGCGCGTTCAGCACGCACTGCTTCAAGCGCACGCTCCAGCGGCTCGGCCAGCATCACCATGCCCGGCCCGCCGCCATAGGGGCGGTCGTCCACACGGCGGTAGGTGTCCAACGCAAAGTCACGCCACTGCCACAGCTTGACCTGCATCGCGCCCGACTCATGCGCCCGGCGCGTGATGCCGTGTTCGAAATGCGGCGCGAAGAGTTCCGGGAACAGGGTGATGACGTCAAAGCGCATCGTGGCCGTGGCCCCTCAGTAGTCGGCGGCCCAGTCGACCACGATTCTCTTGCCCGCCAAATCGACCTCATCGACATAGGCGCCCACAAACGGAATCAGCATCGGCGCTGCAGGGCCTGGCGCGTCCCCCGTCGCTGCCACGGGTGCCACCTGAAGCACGCAGTGCGCGCCGGTTTCGAGCAGACCGCTGACCTGGCCCAACGCTTGGCCTTTACGGTCGAATACGGTCAAGCCGATCAGGTCGACCCAGTAGAACTCGTCGGCATCCGCAGCGGGAAAACTGGAGCGCGCGATGAAAATGCGCGCGCCCTTCAGCGCCTCGGCCTGGGTTCGATCGTCAACATCGTGCAGCGTGGCCACGATGCTTTCGCCTTGAGTGCGCGCAGTGGCGATGCGCAGCACCTGTGGCAGCGCAGGAGCGCGCGCGCGCACGCCGGCCACAACGGGTGCAGCCGGTTGGATGAACCAGCGTTTGGAGGAGAACAGCGCCTGCGGGTCGGTCGAGAACGGCTTGACGCGAATGCCGCCCTTGATGCCCCAGGCGCCCAGCACCAGGCCCACTTCCACCGCGTCGGCCGGCCAGGCGGGCTCACCGCTGGGCATGGCCGGGCCGGGGCCGGTGGTGCTCAAGCAGCGATCACTCGGTGCTCAGGCCACCTTGGCCTGCGCTTGCTTGACCAGGCGCTGCACGGTAGTCGAGCACTGCGCGCCGTTGCCGGACCAGAAGCTGACGCGATCGAGCGCCACGCGCAGCGGTTCCTCTGCGCCGGCAGCCATGGGGTTGTAGAACCCCACGCGCTCGATGAAGCGGCCGTCGCGGCGGTTGCGCGAATCGGACACCACGATGTTGAAGAACGGGCGCTTCTTGGCGCCGCCACGGGCCAGACGAATGACAACCATGAACAACCTGCCTTTGAGTAGTCTTGCGTTGACCGCTGCCCCAGGAGACACCACAGGGCAGACAATCCGGGTTTGTTGAATCGGCCCTGTACGTACCCTTGTACGTACCCTTGTACGTACCCTTGTACGTACCCTTGTACATACGCCCGGCTCTTGGGTCTGAGCAGGGCCGTCGCCGAAAACCAAACATTATAAACGGCATGGCC
>JAYUQE010000400.1:0-3245 GCA_043756905.1 Burkholderiales bacterium
GCGCAGGGCCACCGGCTGATCTTCGCCACCAGCTTTGGCTACCTGGAGCCGGCCCTGCGCGTGGCGGCGGAATTTTCTAACGTTCGGTTCGAGCATGCCGGTGGCTACAAGACCGCGCCCAACCTCAACACCTACAACGCGCGCTACTACGAAGGCCGCTACCTCGCCGGCCTGGTGGCGGGCGCGGCCAGCAAAAGCGGGGTGGCGGGCTACGTGGCCGGCTTCCCCTTGCCCGAGGTGGTTCAAGGCATCAACGCCTTCGCGCGCGGCATGCGCGAAGTGAACCCCCAGGCCGAGGTGCGCGTGCTGTGGCTGAACAGTTGGTTCGACCCGGCGCGCGAACGCGAAGCCGCCATCACCCTCATCAACCAGGGCGCTGACGTGCTGACCAACCATTCCGGCTCGCCCGCCGTGCCCCAGGTGGCCGAAGAGCGCGGTGTCAAGCTGGTGGCCTACCAGAGCGACATGCGCAAGTTCGCGCCGCACGCGCAGCTTACGTCGGTGCTGCACCAATGGGGCCCGTACTACACCGGCGTGGCGCGCGCGGTGCTTGCCGGCAGTTGGTCGCCGCGCCCGGTGTGGGGCGGCATGCAGGACGGCTTCATCGCCCTGGCGCCGCTGAGCGCCGCGGTGCCCGCTGCCGGCGCGGCCAGGGTGCGTGAGCGCGAAGCGCAGATTCGCGCCGGGCGCTTCCACCCCTTTTCGGGCCGCATCGCCGACCGCGAAGGCCATGAACGCCTGGCCGGCGGTGTGATGAGCGACGAGGCCCTGGCGAAGATGGATTACTTCGTGCCCGGCGTGGTGGGTACGCTGCCCAAGAGCCAGTGACCTGAACCGTTGCTGTTTCCAGGGTTACTGAAGCGCCGCCAGCATGGCCGCGGCCTGCGGCCCGAAGGCGTAGGCGTCCATGCCCAGGCAGCCGTAGGTGATGCTGTCGTGCAGGCGCAGCGGCACTGCCTCGCGCCCGCCGGCGCCGGCGGCGACGTACCAGGGCAGCAGGTGCTCGTCAGTGGGGTGCATGTCCACCGCGTGGGGCGCCAGGGTGCGGTAGTCGAACAAGGCGTCCCAGTCACGCGCCGCGCTGCGCTCCAGCAGCCACTGCCGGAACGCCGCGCTCTGCGGAATTTCGGGCCGGTCCACGCCGCTGTTCAGCCCATCGGCAAACACCCGCCGCAGGTTGTGCGTGATGCTGCCGCTGCCCAGCACCAGCACGCCTTCAGCGGCCAGGGCGGCCAGCGCCTGGCCCAGCTCGAACTGCCTTTGCGGCGCCCAGCCGGGCACCCAGGCCAGCGGCAGCACGGGCACGTCGGCAGCGGGCCAGGCGAACTTCAGCACCGTCCAGATGCCGTGATCCAGCCCGCCTTGGTCCGCCACATGGGCCGGCAGGCCGGCGGCTTGAATCAAACGTTGTACCTGCTGCGCCAACGCGGGCGCGCCCGGTGCGTCATAGCGCATCTGGTACAGGCGCTCGTCGAAGCCGCCGAAGTCATACACCGCCTGGTGCTGCGCGGCGCCCAGCAGCACGGGTTCGCGCATCAGGCTGTGGGCTGAAATCGCCAGCACGGCCTTGGGGCGGCCGAACGTGCGGTCGATGGCCGGGCCCAGGCGTTGCATGAAGGCGCCGGCTGCGCGCGGCTCCAGCGCCGTCATCGGCGAGCCATGGGAAATGTAAAGCGAGGGCAGGGTGTTCATGGGGGCGATTATTTCAGTGCGATTCCTGGGCATTGTTGCGCCCGCTGCAATGCAGCGTTGCGGTGCGTTACCGTGGCACCCCTATGGCCACTGCTGCTGACCCCCGCTTCGCGCCATTGGCGCCGTCTGTTTGGGCCCTGGCCTGGCGCCAGATGCGGCGCGACACCGCGGCCGGCCAATTGCGCCTGTTGGCCCTGGCGGTGCTGCTGGCCGTGGCCGCCCTCACCGCGGTGGGCTTCTTTGCCGACCGCCTGAACGCCGCCTTGGCGCGCGACGCGCGGCAACTGCTGGGCGGCGATGCCATCGTCGCCAGCGACCAGCCCGCGCCGCCGGCCTTTGCCGCCAAGGCCGCCGAGTTGGGGCTGGTGGCCGCGCGCATGACCACATTCCCCAGCATGGGCCGCGCGCGCGACGAACGCGGCGGCGCGGCGCGGCTGGTGTCGGTGAAGGCGGTGAGCAACACCTACCCGCTGCGCGGCAGCCTGCGCCTGAAGGCGGGCACTGCGGCGCCGGAATTGAGCGTGGCCGCTGCGCCGCCGCCGGGCACGGTGTGGGTCGACCCGGCCTTGCTCGACGCCCTGGGCCTGCAGGTGGGCGACGACTTGCTGCTCGGCGACGCGGCGCTGCGCATTGCGCAGATCATCGTCATCGAGCCCGACCGCGGCGCCGGCTTCATGGCGTTTTCACCGCGTGTGCTGCTCAACGAGGCCGACCTGGCCGCCACCGCGCTGATCCAGCCCGCCAGCCGGGTGACGTACCGCCTGGCCGTGGCTGCACTGCCGGGCCGCGACAGTGCTGTGGGCGTGTTTACCACCTGGGCCCAAGCCACGATCAAGGCCCAGGCGCCACGCGGCCTGTGGTTCGAATCGTTTGAAGCCGGCCGGCCCGAAATGCGCCAGACGCTGGATCGCGCGAAATCTTTCCTCAACCTGGTGGCCTTGCTTGCGGCCTTGCTGGCGGCAGTGGCGGTGGGCATTGCGGCGCGCGACTTCGCCCAGGCCCACCTGGATGACTGCGCCATGCTGCGCGTGTTGGGTTTGTCGCAAGCGCGCATCGCCTGGGCCTACACGCTGGAATTCGTGGCCCTGGGCGTGGCGGCCAGCCTGGCCGGGGTGGCGGCCGGCGGCCTGGTGCACCTGGGTTTTGTGGCGCTGCTGCGTTCGTTCATGGACACGGCCTTGCCGCCACCGGGCTGGCAACCGGCGCTGTATGGTCTGGGTGTGGGCTTGACCTTGCTGTTAGGTTTCGGCTTGGCGCCGGTGCTGCAGCTCGCCCGCGTGCCGCCGCTGCGCGTGCTGCGCCGCGACCTGGGTGGCCTGAAGGCGGCGCCGCTGGGCGTGCTGGCGTTGGGCGCGCTGGGCTTTGCGGGCCTGCTGCTGGCATTGGCGCAAGACCGCGTGCTGGGCCTCATCACCGTGGGCGGGTTTGCCGCGGCCGTGGCCGTGTTTGCCCTGGCCGCCTGGGCCGCCGTGGCCCTGCTCAAGCGCGCCGTGCCCGAAGCGCGCGCGCCGCGCTGGCTGCTGCTGGCCACGCGCCAGCTCGCTTCGCGCACG
>JAYUQE010000401.1:0-3238 GCA_043756905.1 Burkholderiales bacterium
TTTAACCCCTGCCGTATTTGCAGTAATAATGTGGGTATCAACTTCAAGCCTGACTCCTGACATTCCGAGGCCCGCCACACGCCTCGCCGACGCCTAGACTGGCATGGCAAAGCATCCCGGCGCGGGCCCAACCCCAAGCCCGACAGGCTCCTAGGCAGGTGGAAGCCGATCAGCGCCCAGGCCCGTGGCATGACGGCCGATGCCACGCATGGCCGCGGCCCGGCGTGCCTGGCCGTTTCTAGGAGGCTGTCGGGCTTTGGGTCGGGGCCCGCGTTGGGCCTGCAAATGGGCTCAGCCTAGGCGCAAAACGCAGCTGTGCCGGGCGGCACAGCGAGGCTTTGCAACGACGGATCAGCCCCTTTGCAGGCCCAACCCGAAGGGCCGAGGTGATTTGCCGCGCCAAGCGTCGTTGCCAGCTCGTTGTGTGGCCCCGCCACACGCCTCGCTGGCGCCTAGCCTGGCACGGCAACTCACCACGGCGCGGGCCCGACCCAAAGCCCGACAGCCTCCCAGGGTTACTGCAACAGCGCTGCAGGCGCGCTGGCCGCCACGCTGCGGCGCACGAATTCGCTCAACGCTGCCACGTCCGGGATCTGCACGTCGCGGCGGTCTTTTTCAGCAAAACCGATGACCTTGTCGCGCGCCAGGCGCGAGAACGCGCGGCTCACCGTTTCCAGCGTCATGCCCAGGTAGTTGCCGATTTCGGCGCGCGTCATGCGCAGCGTGATCTGGTCGGTGCGCAGGCCGCGGTCGGCCAGCGAGTCGGCCCAGAAGCGCAGAAAGTCAGCCACCCGGGCATCGGCCGGCAGCGTGCACAGCGCCAGCATCGAATCGCGGTCGCGCGCGATCTCGCGGCTCATGGCCGCGTGCAGCGTGGCCATCAGCGTGGGCTGTGCCGTGCAGGCCTGCAGCAAGGCCGTGTAGGGAATCGTCCAGACCTCGCCCACATCCATGGCAATGGCGTCGCAGCCGTGCTGGCCTTCGGCAATCGCGTCCAGGCCCAGCCAGTCGCCCTTGAAGTGCAGGCCAACGACCTGCTCGCGCCCGTCGCTGGCCAGGTTCACGGTCTTGACCAGGCCGGAATTGATGATGTACAGGCTGTCCAGCCGGTCGCCGGCATGGACGATCACGTCACCCGCGTGCACCACGCGGCGGCTCGGCGCCAGTTGCTGCTGCAACATGGCCAGCGTGGCGCTGATGCGTTCGCCGGCCTGTGCAGTGCGCTGAGCGCTACGGTGGGCGGTGCCAACTTGTGCTTGCATGTCAAACCTCTTGGGTGGGTGGGGTTGCATGCAAGGCTAGGCAGCGCCTGGCAACGGCTTGCGTATCGCACGTCAACGGCCGATGTGGCTGTGTTTCAGTGTGTCAACGGTGTGTTTCAACCCGGCCGCTGAGGCAGTGCCTGCACAGGTTTGGCACCCGCGCGCAAGGGGTAAAGGTGTTTGCTTTGATTTCCGTCACACCGGGCGCTTGCGGGCGTGATTAGCCTTTGAGCCGCGGCACATGTTGTGACGCAGGCGCTGCAACATTGGACCTCCTTAACCCGCGTTCACAACCCGCCGCGAAGGCCGCGCGCAGCACCGCCCCGTGCCCGGCTCCGCCCGAGGCCGCGCTGCAGCTAAGCGGCCCGGCGCTGGTGGCGGCGGCGCTGGCGCTCAAGCATTCAGCGCCTGCCCCGGCACTGCGCGGCCGCCACGTGGCGGTGCTGAGCGAAACGGGCGCGGAGCGCGCCTGCGAGGTCTTCAGCAACGCGGCACGCGCCCTGGGTGCCGTGGTGGTTCACATCCGCCCCGGCAGCCTGCTGCTGGCCACGCCGCGCTCGCAGCGCCACACGGCGCACGCCTTGGGCCGGCTGTATGCCGCGCTGTCTTGCGCGGGCGTGGCGGCGGCGGCGCTGGGTGCGTTGCAGCGCTGGTCGGGCGTGCCCGTGTTTGGCGACCTGGTGGCGCCCTCGCACCCGAGCTGGGCACTGGCCGCGCAGATGGCTGCGTGCGAGCAGGCACAGCTGCCTGCCTCGCCCGGTGCCGCCCGGGGGCAGCAGCCGGCTGCGGCTTTGCACGATCACCACCGCTACCTCATCCAGGCCTGGCTGGCGCACTGTGTGATGTCGGCTTGAGGGCCGGCGCGCAGGTCAGCGCGCAGTGGCCGTCAAGGCGGGGCGATGCCGGCGCGGCGCAGCACGGCGCGCAGGCGGTCGATCTCATCGAGCAGATCGAGCATCACCGCCACGCTGTGCAGATTGGCTTCGAAGTCGCGCTGCAGCCGTGCGATGCGGCGCACGCGGGCCAGTTCGGCGCCGCCGAAGCGCCATTCAGGCTCTTGCACAGCGGGTTGCAGCAGGCCTTCATCGACCAGTTGGCGGATGAACTCCGCGTGTGCGCCGCAGGCGGCGGCGAAGGGTTCGAGCGGCAGTGCATGCTCTTCGAGCAGGCACACGCCGAAGGCGATGGCACTGGCATTCATGCGGCAGCTTCCTGTGTGGCACGCGGGTCGAACGCCAGGTCTTGCGCCATTTGCCGATACGCCGCGCGGGCCTTGTCGTTGTTGGCCGGGGGCAGCACGACCTCTAGTTGCACGTAGAAGTCACCTGGCACCGCACGCTCACCGATGGCCGGGATGCCGCGCCCGCGCAGGCGCAGCTTGCGCCCATTGCGCGAGCCGGCCGGCACGCTCACCTCCAGCGTGCCCCCGGGTGTGGCCACGTTGACCGTGGCGCCCAACGCGGCCTCCCAGGGTGCCACGGGCAGGTTGACGTACAGGTCGGCGCCGTCGACCCGCCACAGCGGGTGCGGCGCGAACTCGACTTCCAGGAACAGGTCGCCGCGGGGTGACTCAGGCGCGCCCAGCCCTGCCGAACCCTGGCCCGCCAGGCGGATTTGTTGCCCGGCGCGGATGCCCTTGGGAATGGCCACTTGCAGCCGGCGCTCGTTCAGCACCACCTGGCCATTGGCGTCGAGCTCGGGGCTGTGCAGGCTGATCTCGCGCACCGCGCCGCTGAAGCTGTCTTCCAGCGGCACCACGATCTTGGCGTGGTGGTCGCGGCCGCGCTGCGGCGCTTCGGGCTGGCCCGGCCGGCCGCGTGCGCCGCCACGCCGCTGCGCCGCGCCGAACAGGGCTTCGAAGAAAGCGCTGTGGTCAACGCCATCGCCAGACGCTTCGGGCCCGCCGCTGAATTCGAAGCCGGTGTCCCAGCCCGGTGGCGGCTCGAACGGCTGGCCGGGCTGCGCGCCTTGGCCCA
>JAYUQE010000402.1:0-8871 GCA_043756905.1 Burkholderiales bacterium
GCCTAGAATTGCGCGATGACAGACGTACCCGACAGCATCGCCCTGGGACCCGATCGCACCGAGCCACGCAGCGACATCAACCGGCGCGACTTCGTGCGTGCCAGCCTCGGCAGCAGTTTTGCTGCTGCGGTGTTGCCGGTGCAGGCCCAGACCGAGATCAAGACCGGCGCCACCGGCCTGCTGGTCGGCGAAGTCAGCATCGCGGTCGGCGCGCATTCGATGCCGGCCTACCGCGCTGCACCGATGGGCAAGGCCAAGGCACCGGTGGTGCTGGTGGTGAGCGAGGTCTTCGGCGTACATGCCTACATCGCCGACGTGGCTCGGCGCCTGGCCCAGCGCGGCTACTTCGCCATCGCGCCCGAACTGTTTGTGCGCCAGGGTGACGCCGGCTCGTACGGCGAAGTCGCCAAGCTGGTGGCCGAGGTGGTGAGCAAGGTGCCCGATGCGCAAGTGATGGCCGACCTGGACGCCACGGTCGCCTGGGCGCGGGCGCAAGGCGCTGATGCCGGCAAGCTCGGCGTCACCGGCTTTTGCTGGGGCGGGCGCATCACCTGGCTGTATGCCGCGCACAACCCGGGCGTGAAGGCCGGTGTCGCATGGTATGGGCGGTTAGTGGGGGCAGCCTCGGCGCTGAACCCGGCGCACCCGGTGGACGTTGCGGCCAAGTTGGCCGGCCCGGTGTTGGGTTTGTATGGCGAGAAAGACACCGGCATCGGCCTGGACACGGTAGACAAGATGAAGGCCGCGCTGGCCGCCGGCAACGCCGCGGCCAAGGCGTCGCAGTTCGTCATCTACCCCGATGCGCCGCACGCCTTTCATGCCGACTACCGCCCCAGCTACCGCGCTGAAGCGGCGGGGGACGGTTGGCGCCGAGCACTGGCCTGGTTCAAGGCCCAGGGCGTGGCTTGATGACGCTGGCTTACATCATCGCCGCGACCTTGATTGGCGGCGTGTTGTCGGTGCTGATTGCGGCTTCACTCACCGTGGGGCTGCTCAGCCGCATCGTCAAGAGCATGGTCAGCCTGTCGGCCGGCGTGTTGCTCGGCACCGCACTGCTGCACGTGCTGCCCGAAGCGTTCGAATCCCAGGCCAGCCCGCATGCCTTGTTCGCAACCCTGCTGGCGGGCTTGCTGTTCTTCTTTCTGCTGGAAAAGGCCGAGCTGTATCGCCACACGCACCACCATGAAGGTGATGGCCACCACCACCATCACCAGTTCGATGCTGACCAAGCCGGCCGCGGCGGTTGGAGCATCCTGGTGGGCGACAGCATCCACAACTTTTGCGACGGCCTGATCATCGCCGCCGCCTTTCTCACCGATGTGCGGCTGGGCATCGTCACCGCCACGGCCATCATTGCGCACGAAATCCCGCAAGAGGTGGGCGACTACATCGTGCTGCTCAACGCTGGCTTCAGCCGGCGCAAGGCGCTGGTTTACAACGCCCTGTCAGGCCTGGCCGCGGTGGTGGGCGGCGTGCTGGGCTACTTCTTGGTGGGGCCGTGGCAGGAGATGTTCCCGTACCTGCTGGTGGTGGCGTCGAGCAGCTTCATCTACGTGGCCGTGGCCGACTTGCTGCCGCAACTGCAACGCCGCCTGCCCTGGCGCGAAACCGCTGCCCAACTGCTGTGGCTGGGCGGCGGGTTGGCCGTTGTCATGCTGGCCATGAATGGCCTGCACCCGGGCTGAAGCAAAGCCGAGCTACCTCACCACCAGCACCGGCACCGTGCTGTGCGTGAGCACCCGCGTGGTCTCGCTGCCCAGCAGCAGCGCGGTGAAGCCGCGCCGGCCGTGCGAGGCCATCACCACCAGGTCGCAGTTCTGCGCCTTGGCATGGTCGACGATGGCTTCCCAGGGGTGCAGCGCTTCCACCGTGTGGCCCTGGCAGGTCAGGCCGGCGGCCAGGGCGGCGTCGTTCAGGGCCTTGACGTTGCGGCTGGCGATGCGCTCTTGCGCATCAAAGAACTCCTGCGGTGGCACCGGCTGCATTTCGGAGATGGCGCTGTAGGGAAACGGCTCTTTCACCGCGATGGTGAACAGCTCGCCGCCAGTGAGCTTGGCCAGGCCGATCGCCGCTTGCACGGCCTTGGCGGTGAGGTCGGAGCCGTCGGTGGGAACCAGGATACGTTTGTACATGCTTTGCTCCTTGTGGGATCAGTCGGCAAGGCGCCAGTGTCGCGCCAACCGGCCCTCGCGTGTTGCGCAGAATCAAGTCAGTTTTTCCGTGGCGACGCACGAGACAGCTCGGCCCAAGCGAACGCCGCGGAACCGGCTCTGCCTGGCCGCTGGCGTTGCCCCCTACAGGGGGCTGAGCCCGGACGAGAAACAGTCCCTGCGGACTGTTTCTCGCCTGCGAAGGCCTTCCGGCCTGCATGCCGGAAGGCGCGCGAAGCGCGTAGGGGGTGGTTCAATTTACCCGCGCGCCACGGGCCGGCCGGCGTCGGCACACCATTCGCTCCACGAGCCCGGGTACAGCGCCGAGCCGGCCAGGCCGGCGTGCTCCATGGCCAGCAGGTTGTGGCAGGCCGTCACGCCTGAGCCGCACTGGTGCACCACCGCACCGGCAGGGCCGAAGGCGCTGAAGGTGGCGCGCAGTTCGGCAGCGGGCTTGAAGCTGCCGTCTGCTTGCAGGTTGTCTTTGAAGAAGCGGTTGCGGGCGCCGGGAATGTGGCCGGCCACCGGGTCCAACGGCTCGACCTCACCCCGAAAGCGTTCGCCGGCACGTGCGTCGATGATGCAACGCGCGTGCGGTTGGGCTTGCAGCGCGGCCACATCGAATGCGGGCATGGCAGGCACGGCGCTGGCAGGGTAGGGCGGTTGTGCCAGGGCGGGTGACAGCACGCTCGTCAAGCTGCCGCCGGCAGCCTGCCAGGCTTGCGCGCCGCCATCAAGCACCGCCACCGCAGCATGACCCAACCAGCGCAGCAGCCACCAGGCGCGGGCGGCATAGGGGCCGCCCTGGGCGTCGTAGGCCACCACCTGCACGCCCGGCGCAATGCCCCAGGCGCCCACTTGCGCTGCGAAGCGAGCGCGCTCGGGCAGCGGGTGGCGGCCGTTGCGGCCGGTCTTGGCGCCCGACAGGTCATGCTCCAGGTGCGCGTACACGGCACCGGGCAGGTGGCCTTGCTGGTAGGTGTTTGCACCGGCCGTGGCATCAGTCAGATCGAAGCCGCAGTCCAGCAGCACGACGCGCTGCGCGCTGTGCAGCAGGGCCAGCAAGGCATCGGGTTGGATCAAGGTGTGGTGCGTCAAGGTGTGGTGCGTCATTTGGCAACTCCATGTTTGAACCCGCGGCGCGATCACGCCCGGGCCTCGGTTTGCTTCGCCGCGGGCGGGGTATTCAACCGCGTGGCGGCCACGCCAGCGGCCACGATCAGACCGATGCCCACCGTAGCCTGCCAACTGAGCAACTCGTCGAACACCAGGATGCCGTAGACGTATGAAAACAGGATGCCGCAGTATTGCAGCGCTGCGATGCTGAGCATGCGGCCCACGGCGTAGGCGCGGGTGAGCATCATCTGCCCCACCGTGGCCAGCACGCCAATGGCCAGCAACAGCGCCACGCCTTGCCAGGTGTGGGCGTGCAGGCCTGTGAAGGGTAATGTTAGAGCGCCCAGCACGATGCCGCCGGCGGCGAAGTAGAAGACGACGCGGTAGTCGGGTTCGCCCAGGCGGTTGAGCACCTTCACTTGCATGTAGGCCACCGCGGCCAGCACACCCGACACCAACCCGGCCAGGCCATGCCCGAGCTGGTCTTGCTCGAAGGTGGGGCGCAGCACCAGCACCACGCCGGCAAAGCCCACCAGCACGGCGGCCACCAGGCGCGGGTTGACGCGCTCGCCTTTCAGGGCCAATGCGGCAAAGACCATGGCCACGGCAATCCACACCGACGACATGTAGTTCAGCACCGTGGCCGTGGCCAACGGCAGCTGCGCCAGGGCATAGAACCACAGGCCCAGCGACAACACGCCCGACAGACTGCGCCAGAAGTGCGCGCCAGGGATGGCCGTGCGCAGCGTGCCGCCGTTGATGCGCACCCAGCCCATGATGTAGGCCGCGGTAAACAGGCTGCGGTACAGCACGATCTCGCCGGCGCTGTACTGCAGCGACGCGAGCTTGACGCACACGCCCATGCTGGCGAACAGGAAGGTCGCCGCGATGATCAACCAGGGTGCGGACATCAGCGCCAAGGGGCCGCGTTCACGTGCGCGGCCCAATCCGCACGGCCGCCGCGTTCACGCGCGCGGCCCGGTCTGCATCTGTATGCGGTACCACTCATGAAAGTGCCGCATGCCGTCTTCCATCGGGCTTTGGTAGGGGCCGAACTCGTTGTCGCCACGCAGCATGAGCGCCTGCCGCCCGGCGTCCATGCGCAGGGCGATCTCGTCGTCTTCCAAACAGGTCTCTCGGTAGGCGGCTTGCTGGCATTCGACGAACTCGCGCTCGAACGCATGGATCTCTTCCGGGTAGTAGAACTCCACCACGTTGACACAGTGGCGCGGCCCGCGCGGCACCAGGTGCGACACCACCAGCACATGCGGGTACCACTCCACCATCAGGTGCGGAAATCCGGTCAGCCAGATGGCGCCGAATGCCGGCGGCGCGCCATTGCGGTACTTCAGCAGCACCTCGTGCCACTTGCGGTAGGTGTCGGAACCCGGGCGCGCCAATTCATTCTGTACGCCGACGGTTTGCACCGAATGATGGCGGCCGAATTCCCAGCGCAGGTCGTCGCAGGTGACGAAGCCGCCCAGGCCGGGGTGGAAGGGTGCAACGTGGTAGTCCTCGAGGTAGACCTCGATGAAGGTCTTCCAGTTGTAGGCGCACTCGTGCAGTTCCACCTTGTCGAGCACGAAGCCTGAAAAGTCAGGCACATGCGGCGGCGCCAGGCCGGCCAGGGTGGCGGCCACGTCACGGCCGTTGGCTTCGAACAGCAGGCCGTTCCAGCTTTGCAGCGGCGTGTTGCGCAGGTGCAGGCAAGGGTCTTGTGCGAAGTGCGGCGCGCCGATGAGGTGGCCCTGGGCGTCGTACGTCCAGCGGTGCAACGGGCAAACGATCTGCCCACCGTTGCCCGCGTTCGCACCGGCCAGGCGGCCGCGGCCGCGCAGCATCAGCGCCTGGCGGTGGCGGCACACGTTGCTCAGCAATTCAACGCCCAGCGGCGTGCGTACCAAGGCGCGGCCTTCGCCCTCTTGCGCCAGGGCGTGAAAGTCGCCCACTTCGGGCACGAACAGCTCGTGCCCCACGTAGCGCGGCCCGGCGTCGAACAGCAGGCGCTGTTCCTGACGGAACAAAGCCTCGTCGAAATAACTGTGAACAGGGAGTTGTGAGTGCCCGCCAATCTGACGCATGGCGCCAGACCCCAATGAAGGGTCAAGGAGACTTGGGCATGGCCCGTTGTTTCCGTGTGAGCGTGCTTGCTCCAGAGCTCCGAGACTGATGCTCAGGTCAGACATGATCCGTTGGATCTCCATGAATGGGTATGTCAGCCCCCCACCCGGTGGCCCCGCGGGTGGGTTTGTCTCCTTGCCCCGCCGAGCGCGCCCGGTTGGCAAAAGAGGGCGGGATTCTACCCACGCGCAGCGCTGGCCCCGGCGCGCGGCAAGCGGCTCACCAGGCCTTCTTGGTGCCGCCCCGGGCATGCCCCTTCAGGGCACGCACCGGCGTGGGCAGCACGCAACAGGGCGCGACTAAAATGCCCGGTTGTACCCCGCGCCCACATGCCCAAGAACACTGCCCCGGCCAGCGAACCTGCCAGCTACGAAGCCGCCCTGGCCGAGCTGGAAAAGCTGGTGCAGGCCATGGAAGACGGCCAACTGCCGCTGGATCAATTGCTCGGCAGCTACCGGCGCAGCGCCGAGCTGTTGCAGTTCTGCAAGGCGCGTCTGGCCAGCGTGGAAGAGCAGGTCAAGGTGCTAGATGACGGCGAGTTGAAGAATTGGGCCGCGCCGTGAACGTGGCCGATTTCAACCAATGGATGCACCAGGAGCAAGCCGCCGTCGAGGCGGCGCTGGACGCCTGGGTGCCGCACGACGTGCCCGCCGGGCTGGGCGAGGCCATGCGCTACGGCGTGCTCGACGGCGGCAAGCGCTTGCGCCCGCTGCTCGTGCTGGCCGCGTGCAATGCCGTGCGCGGCCAGCGCGAGGCCGCCGTGCGCGCGGCCGTGGCGGTGGAACTGATCCACGCCTATTCGCTGGTGCATGACGACATGCCGTGCATGGACAACGATGTGTTGCGCCGCGGCAAGCCCACCGTGCACGTGAAGTTCGGCGACGCCCAGGCCATGCTGGCGGGCGACGCGATGCAGGCGTTGGCGTTCGAAGTGCTCACGCCCGACGCCGGCGTGAGCCCGGCCTTGCAGGCCCGCCTGTGCGCCTTGCTGGCGCGTTCGGCGGGGCACGCCGGCATGGCCGGTGGCCAGGCGATCGACCTGGCCAGCATCGGCCTGCCGCTCGACGAAGGCGCGTTGCGCAACATGCACCGGCGCAAAACGGGCGCGCTGTTGCAGGCCAGCGTCTTGATGGGCGCGGCCTGCGGCGAGTGCGCCCCCGCGGCTTGGGCGGCGCTGAGCAGCTACGGCGCCGCCATCGGCCTGGCCTTCCAGGTGGTGGATGACATCCTCGACGTGACCCAGGAATCTGAAACGCTGGGCAAGACCGCCGGCAAGGACCTGGCCGACAACAAGCCCACCTACGTGTCGGTGCTGGGCTTGCAGGCCGCGCGCCGGCATGCCGAGGAATTGCGCGACCAGGCCCTGGCCGCCTTGGCGCAAGCCGAGTTGCCGCATGCCACGGCGTTGGCGCGGCTGGCCGACAAGGTGGTCGAACGCGAAAGCTGAATGGCATGCCGATGACGCCCTACCCCTTGCTCGACCGCATCGCCACACCGGCCGACCTGCGCCGCTTGTCGCGCAACGAGCTCAAGACCCTGGCCGGCGAGTTGCGCCAGTTCGTGCTGCAAAGCGTCAGCCAGACCGGCGGCCACCTGGGCAGCAACCTGGGCACGGTGGAGCTCACGGTGGCTTTGCATTACGTGTTCAACACCCCGCACGACCGCATCGTTTGGGACGTGGGCCACCAGACCTACCCGCACAAGGTGCTCACCGGCCGGCGTGAACGCATGGGCACGCTGCGCCAGTTGAACGGCATCGGCGGCTTTCCGCGCCGCGATGAAAGCGAGTACGACACCTTCGGCGTGGGCCATTCATCGACCTCCATCTCCGCCGCGCTGGGCATGGCCCTGGCGGCCAAGCTCAAGGGCGAGCAGCGCCACTGCGTGGCCGTGATCGGCGACGGCGCCATGACCGCCGGCATGGCCTTCGAGGCGCTGAACAACGGCGGCATGCCGCATGGCGGCGTGATGGCCGACATGCTGGTGGTGCTGAACGACAACGACATGTCGATCAGCCCGCCGGTGGGGGCGCTGAACAAGTATCTGGCGCGCCTGATGAGCGGCAAGTTCTACGCCTCGGCACGCGAAGGTGCCAAGAGCGTGCTGCGGCACACGCCGCTGTACGAGCTGGCGCGGCGCTTTGAAGAGCACACCAAGGGCATGGTCGTGCCAGGCACCATCTTCGAGGAGTTCGGTTTCAACTATGTCGGCCCGATCGACGGGCATGACCTGGACTCGCTCATTCCCACCCTGGAGAACCTGCGCGCCAAGGAAGGTGCGCAGTTCCTGCACATCGTCACCAAAAAAGGCCAGGGCTACAAGCTGGCCGAGGCCGACCCGGTGCTGTACCACGCCGCCTCGGGCAAGTTCGACCCGGCCGAAGGCTTCAAGAAAGCCAAGCCCGGCAAGCCCACCTTCACGCAGGTGTTTGGCCAATGGCTGTGCGACATGGCCGAGGCTGATGCGCGCCTGGTGGCCATCACCCCGGCCATGCGTGAAGGCTCGGGCATGGTTGAGTTCAACCGCCGCTTCCCGCAGCGCTATCACGACGTGGGCATTGCCGAACAACACGCCGTCACCCTGGCCGCGGGCATGGCCTGCGAAGGCATCAAGCCGGTGGTGGCGATCTACAGCACCTTCTTGCAGCGCGGCTACGACCAGCTCGTGCACGACGTGGCGATCCAGAACCTGCCGGTGGTGTTTGCGCTCGACCGTGCCGGCATCGTCGGTGCCGACGGTGCCACCCATAACGGCGCTTTTGACATCGCCTTTGTGCGCTGCATTCCCAACCTGGCCCTGCTCACCCCGGCCGATGAGAACGAATGCCGCCGCGCGCTGACCACTGCCTTCAGGCGCGAGCAGCCGGTGTGCGTGCGCTACCCGCGCGGCGCCGGCGCGGGCGTGGACATCGAACCGGCCCTGACCGAACTGCCCTGGGGCCGCGCCGAACTGCGGCGCAGCGCCAGCCGCAGCCCGGCGCTGGGGCAGCGCGTGGCGATCCTGGCGTTCGGCACCGTGCTGTACCCGGCATT
Organism: Burkholderiales bacterium; assembly: GCA_043756905.1. Taxonomy (GTDB): domain Bacteria; phylum Pseudomonadota; class Gammaproteobacteria; order Burkholderiales; family Burkholderiaceae_C; genus Rubrivivax. The sequence continues at coordinate 8,420 of JAYUQE010000402.1, forward strand.
GGCTGCGGCCGAAGTGCTCGACGCCAGCGTGGCCAACATGCGCTTCGTGAAGCCGCTCGATGAAGCCCTGGTGTTGGAGCTGGCGCGCAGCCATGACGCGCTGGTCACGGTTGAAGAAGGCTGCATCATGGGCGGCGCCGGCAGCGCGGTGGGCGAATGCCTGGCCGCGCATGGCCAGGTGGTGCCGCTGCTGCAGCTGGGCCTGCGCGATGAATTCGTCGAGCACGGTGACCCGGCCAAGTTGCTGGCCCTGGCCGGGCTCGATGCCGCGGGCATCGAGCGCGCCATCCATGAGCGTTTTGGCCAGCGCCTGAGCGTGGTGCGCCCTGCTGTGAACCAACCATGACCAACCTGACCGACGCCCTGCACATCCCCGACACGCAAAGCGAGCGCGACGAACGCCACCTGGCCATACAGCGCGTGGGCATCAAGGGCGTGCGCCACCCGCTGCA
>JAYUQE010000403.1:0-3221 GCA_043756905.1 Burkholderiales bacterium
TTCAGGGTCTGCAAACACGGGGCCGGCGATTTGCGCGCCAACAGGCAGGCCTTCGGCGCTCAAGCCCAGGGGCACCGCGGTACACGGCAAGCCGCACAGGCCGGTGTAGCCGGCCCAGAAGAGTTGATTCGTTGAAGGCTGCGGCCGGCCGTTGGCCACCACCATGCGTTCCCAGCGGTACCCCACCTGGTTGTGCGCGAAAGCCGGCGTGCTGGCTGTTGGGCAAATGAACAGGTCGAAGCGCTCAAAGAAACTGGCCCATTCCCGGCGCAGCTTTGCGCGCACCTCATCAGCCTGCACCCAGCCGCGGTGCGTGGTGGTGATGGCGCGCCAGTGGCGGGCAGCAAAGCTGTCGTCCCCCGGCGCATGGCCAGCGGCCATGTCAAGTGCCTGGGCAAATTCAGCGTCGCTATAGCCGCCCACCAAAGCCGAACGCACCAGGTGGATGTAGGTGCGGTGCGTTTCCTCGCTGTCAACCGGCCGCGCGGTTTCATCCACCTGCACGCCTTCGCGGCGCAAGAAGTCCACCAACTTGTGCAGCGCGTTTTGTATGCTGGCGTCCACCTCGGCTTGCGCATCGTCAAACATCACCGCCACGCGCATCTGGCGCGGCGCCAGGCCGCGGTCGCGCCAGGCCACCGGCAGGTGACCCAAGGGCGTCATGGCGGTCAGCGGCGAGGCCAGCACATCCATGGCCAGCGTCAGGTCGAACGCGCTGCGCGCCATCGGCCCGGCCACGGCAATGTCGGTGGCATCGGGGCATTCCTCGCCCGGCAGTTGGTGGCCGGCCAGCGGCACCACGCCCCAGGTGGGCTTGTGGCCATACACGCCGCAGTAATGCGCCGGGTTGCGGATCGACGCACCGATGTCGCTGCCCAGTTCCAGCGCGCTCAGGCCCGCGGCCAGCGCCGCGGCCGAACCGCCCGACGAGCCACCCGGAATGCGCGTCACGTCCCACGGGTTGTTGGTGGTGCCGTAGACCGGGTTGAAGCTTTGCCAATCGGCCAGCGCCACCGGCACATTGGTTTTGCCGAAGACGATGGCACCCGCCGCTTGCAGCCGCGCCACGCTCACCGCGGCGGTGGTGGCGATGTTGCCGCGCTGCGCTTCGTGGCCCTGGGTGGTGGCCAGGCCGGGCACATCAAACGCCTCTTTCACGGTGATGGGCAGGCCGTGCAGCGGGCCCCAGTTTTCGCCGCGGGCCAGCGCGGCATCGGCCGCTTGCGCACGCTGCAAGGCGCGCTCGGCGTCGAGTACCACGACGGCGTTGATGGCCGGGTTCAGGCGTTCAACGCGCTTGAGGTGGTGCTGCAAGAGTTCCACCGCCGAGACATCGCGCACGCGCAAGCGGCGAGCCAGTTCAACGGCGGGCAAGAAGGCGATGTCGGTCATCGTGGGGCTTTCGGTAGCTGCCCGCATCGTAGGCAATGCGGCCGCGCTGGGCAGGGGCCGCACACCGGTTGAGCCAAGGTGTTTACCCCGATTCGCATGAGCGTGCATTCGCCGCGGCGCCGCACGGTGGCACCATGGCTGCCATGAGCCCCCCCACCGCCATCACCGACCTGGACGCCCATGCGCTCAGTGCCGCCATCCATGCGCGCCAGGTTTCGTGCCGCGAAGTCATGGCCGCTTACCTGGCGCGCATCGAACGCCTGAACCCGGTGTTCAACGCGCTGATCAACCGCGCTGCACCGCAAGGCCTGATGGCCCAGGCCGATGCCCGCGACGCCGAACTGGCACGCGGGCATTCCTGCGGCTTTCTGCACGGCATGCCCCTGGCCATCAAAGACACGGCGCATGTGTTGGGCTTTCCCACCACCCTGGGTTGCAGCCTGCTCAAAGACGCGCTGCCCACCCAAGACAGCAGCCATGTGGCGCGCATGAAGGCGGCCGGCGGCATCGTCATCGGCAAGACCAACATCCCCGAATTCGGCCTGGGCTCGCACACCTACAACCGCTTGTTCGGTGCCACCGGCAACGCCTGGGCGCCGGGCCGCACGGCCGGCGGCTCCAGCGGTGGCGCGGCGGTGGCGCTGGCGCAGCGCATGCTGCCGCTGGCCGATGGCTCAGACTTCATGGGCAGCCTGCGCAACCCTGCCGGCTGGAACCATCTGTTTGGCCTGCGGCCCAGCCAGGGCCGCGTGCCGGCCTGGCCCAAGCCCGAGGTGTGGGTCAGCCAGCTCGGCAGCGACGGCCCGATGGCGCGCACCGTGCGCGACCTGGCCCGGTTGCTGGAGATCCAGGCCGGCCACGACCCGCGCGCGCCACTGTCCCTGGAAACCGCCGCGGCCGGCTTCATGCCCGGCGCGCACGAAAGCCTGGCCGGTGTGCGCGTGGCCTGGCTGGGCGACCTGGGCGGGCATTTGGCGCTGCAAGACGGCGTGGCCGCGGTGTGCGAGCAGGCCTTGCACGTGATGGCCGCTGGCGGCGCGCACATCGAGCCCACGGCACTGGGCTTTGATGCCCACGCGCTGTGGCAGGCCTGGCTGGTGTGGCGTCGCGCCCTGGTGGCGCCAGCCGTGGCCGCGGTGTTGCAGCGCCCCGGTGCGCGCGCCGCGGTCAAGCCCGAGGCCTTGTGGGAACACGACCAGGCCCAAAGCCTGCCGTTCAACGACTTCATGCATGCCGCGCGCGTGCGTAGCGACTTCCACCAACACCTGCTCGGGTTGTTTGAGCGCTTTGATGTCCTGGCCCTGCCGGTGGCACAGGTGTGGCCATTTGATGTGACGCTCGATTGGCCCAAGGCGATCGGCACGCGCGGCATGGACACCTACCACCGCTGGATGGAGTGCACCCTGTATGCCACCTTCGCCGGCCTGCCGGCCATGAGCGTGCCGGCCGGGTTCGATGCCAACGGCAGCCTGCCCATGGGGCTGCAACTCGTCGGCAAGCCGCGCGGCGATGCGGCCTTGCTGCGCGTGGCCGCCGCCTACGAGGCCTTGATTCCCGAGCTGCTGGCGCGGCGGCCGCCGCAACCGGCTGTTTGATGACCTGTGCGCGGGCCGGAATCGGCGCCGGATGCCTTCGCTGCGAAACCGAACTCAACCCATTTTTTGCTCGGCTGACGCGGGTTGAACAGAGCGATGAACGCGTTGGGCCGTCAACCTTCCATCGCGTTGCTGCCTGCACCCACAAAGTGGCAGATCACTCGTACTGCCCCGCAATGCCCGAGCGGTCATCGCGCTGCAAGCCCAGGATGGCCTGCTCCAGCCGCGCTGCCA
>JAYUQE010000404.1:0-3216 GCA_043756905.1 Burkholderiales bacterium
CCCACGGTGCAGGCCCCGGGCAGCTCAAGCTCATCACTCGGGCCCAGGGCTTCGCGCAGCGATGCAAAGTAGCGCAGGTGGATTTTCATCATGTGTGAATCAGCTCGGCCAGCGGCAAGTAGTTCACCACATCGCCGCGCGCGATGGCCTGTCCCGGCGGGTTGTCCACCAGGCCATCGGCCCACACCGCCGAGGTGAGCACGCCGGACGACTGGTTGGCGAACAGTTCCAGGCCGCCTTGCGCGTTGCGGCGCACGCGCAGGAACTCGCGCCGCTTGTCGGGCTTGGGCCAATCGAAGTCAGCGCGCATCGGCAGGCCCTGCGGCAGCGCGCCACTGCGGCCTTGCAAGGCGCGCAGCACCGGCGCCACGGCGATCAGGAAGGTGACGAAGCTGGACACCGGGTTACCGGGCAGACCGATGAACAACGCCGCGCTGCCGTCGGGCCGGTGCACCTGGCCAAAGGCCAGCGGCTTGCCGGGCTTGATGGCGATCTGCCACAAGTCGATGCGCCCTTCGGCCGCAACGGCCGGGCGCAAGTGATCTTCTTCGCCCACCGACACGCCGCCTGAACTGAGGATCAGGTCGTGCCCCTGCGCCGCGCTGCGCAAGGCCACGCGCGTGGCACCCAGTTGGTCGGGCACGATGCCCAGATCGGTGACTTCGCAGCCCGCGGCCTGCAACAAGCCGCGCAGCATGAAGCGGTTGGAGTTGTAGATGGCGCCGGGCTTGAGAGGCTCGCCTGGCATCACCAGTTCATCGCCGGTTGACAACAGCGCCACTCGCGGCGGGCGCAGCACGAGCAGACGCGCCAGCCCCACCGCCGCGGCCAGGCCCAGGGCCTGCGGGTGCAGGCGTTCACCGCGGTGCAGCACCACGGCACCCTGGGCCACGTCTTCACCTTGGCGGCGCACCCATTGGCCGGCCACCACCGCGGTGTTGACGCGCACCGTGCCCAGGCCTGCACCGCCAGCGCCGCCCGCACCAGGCAGGGCTTCGCACTGCTCCTGCATCACCACGGCATCGGCACCAGGGGGAATTTGGCCACCGGTGAAGATGCGCGCGGCAGTGCCGGGCAGCAGCGGCACGCCCACCACGCCGGCGGGAATGCGCTGCGCCACCGGCAACACCACGCCGGGTGCGGGTACGTCGGCAGCGCGCAGGGCGTAGCCGTCCATCGAGGTGTTGTCGGCCGGCGGCACGTTCAGCGTGCTGTGCAAGTCGGCAGCGAGCACGCGGTGCAGGGCATCAAACGTGGCCACCGATTCCTGCTCGTGCAGCGCATGCGCGCGGCTGCCGTCTAGCAGGCGTTGCAGCGCTTCATCCAGGCTGAGCAGCGGCGTGCGGCTGGGCGCGGCAGGGGCGTTCATGGGTATCCCTTCGTGCTGCGCACTGCGGTACTCGCCCCGGGTACGTAGGGGCCCCATCGTGGCCCATGGCGGTCGGGCAGGCTCATGCCTGGCAATGCCGTTCGATGTAACGTTTGATTTCAGCCGCGTCGGCCGGCATGCGCTCGAAGCGGCGCGGGCGCGACTCCAGGTCTTTGAGACTTTCCGGGCGCAGCGGCTCACGGCCCAGGGCCTCTTCAATCGTGGCCGCGAACTTGGCCGGCAAGGCGGTTTCGAGCACGATCATCGGCACCCCCAACGTGGCCTGCTCGCGCCCCACCTTCAGCCCATCGGCCGTGTGGGTGTCGATCATGTCGCCATGCTGCTCCCAGGTGCTGCGAATGGTGGCCACGCGGTCGGCATGGGTGCTGCGGCCGGAGACGAAGCCAAATTGCTCGATGCGCGCCACCTCACTGGGCGCAAGCGTGAAGCCACCATCGCGGGCCAGGCCGGCACCGAACAGCTGCGCCGTGCGTGCGCCATCGCGCCCCAACAGATCGAACACAAAGCGTTCGAAGTTACTGGCCTTGGAAATGTCCATCGACGGGCTCGATGTCTCCACCGTCTCGGCGCTGCTGCGCACGCGGTAGCGGCCGCTGCGGAAGAACTCGTCCAGCACGTCGTTCTCATTGGTGGCCACAACGAGTTTGCGAATCGGCAAGCCCATCATGCGCGCCACATGGCCGGCGCAGACGTTGCCGAAGTTGCCCGAGGGCACGGCGAAGTCGACTTGTTCGTTGTTGTTCTTCGTTGCTTGGAAATAACCGGCGAAGTAATACACCACCTGAGCCAACAGCCGCGCCCAGTTGATGGAGTTCACGGTGCCGATGCGATAGCGGCGCTTGAATTCAAGGTCGTTGGACACGGCCTTGACGATGTCCTGGCAATCATCAAACACGCCATCGACGCTGAGGTTGTGGATGTTCGCGTCCATCAAGCTGAACATCTGCGCCTGCTGGAACGGGCTCATGCGGCCGTAGGGCGAGAGCATGAACACGCGAATGCCGCGCCGGTCGCGCATGGCGTACTCGGCCGCGCTGCCGGTGTCGCCGGAAGTGGCGCCCAGGATGTTCAGTTCCTCGCCGCGCCGCGAAAGTTCGTATTCGAACAAGCGGCCGAGCAACTGCATCGCCATGTCTTTGAACGCCAGCGTGGGGCCGTTCGACAAGGCTTGGATGTGCAGGCCAGGTTCCAACGTGCGCAGCGGCGTGATGGCGGCGCTGCCAAAAGTGGCTTTGTTGTAAGTGGCTTGCACCAGCGTGCGCAGGTCGGCGGGAGGAATGTCGCTGATGTACAGGCTGAGGATTTCAAACGCCAGGTCGGCGTAGGAAAGCTTGCGCCAGCGCGCCAGGGTAGCGGCATCCACCTTCGGGTAGTGCGCCGGCAAATACAGCCCGCCATCGGGCGCCAGGCCTTCGAGCAGGATGTCGCAGAAGCGGCGCGGCGTGGTGTCGCCACGGGTGCTGAGGTAGTTCACAGGGATGCCCCCGCTGCGCTCAATTCAGTTCTTCCTTGCGAATGCGCACGATGGGTGCCAGCACAGTGGGCAGGGCCTGCATCTGCGCGATGGCCTGGTTCATCTTGCCCTCGACCGTGTCGTGGGTGAGGATGATGACGTCGGTATGCGCCTCGCCGTCGGCGGCGCTGTTCTGGTTCGGGCGCTGCAGCAACGCGTCGATCGAAATGTCGTGGCCGGCCAGGATGGCGGTGATGCGCGCGAGCACGCCGGTCTGGTCGGCCACCTGCAGTCGCAGGTAGAAGCTGGAGATGACCTGCTCCATCGGCAAGATCGGCGTGGTCGCCAGTTCGTCGGGCTGGAACGCCAGGTG